>JABDQU010000415.1 GCA_013042105.1 Boseongicola sp. | reverse complement strand
TATACGGATTGGTCACTTCAACCCGACACTCACATCTTGAAATGTGGAAACCGCTTTTTCTAGCGTGAGGGGCGCAACTTCCGAGTTGAACGATAGGAAGTGATCGCTGCGGCTGTGCTCATCGAAGGCGTTTCGATCCTTGTAGAGTTCATAAAGGAAAACAACACCAGGACGATCAACGTCACTGCAAACATCAAATCTGTAGCAGTCTTCTTCTTTCGAAAGACTGTCCCTTGCTTGCTGATGCATCCTTGTGAGAAATTGATCGACCGCGTCTAGTCGAATATGAAACGTGACACAAACAGCGTACATTGCGGTCCCTCAAGTTGCGGATGGAAAGCGCCGCTGCAAATCGGCGACTTGCTCACGGCTTAGAGGACGGGTCTTCATACCTTGCAACGCAAGGAATAGCTTTGCGGTTTCTTCAAGCTCTTCTGTTGCGTAGACAGCGTCCTCTAACGATTTCCCGGCGACAATTGGCCCATGATTTGCCAACAATACCGCGTGATGGCAGGAGGCCATCTCTTTAACAGCGGTCGCCAAATTCACGTCACCAGGCGGGAAATAGGGAATGAGAGGCAAAACCCCGATCCTCATTACATAATAGGCCGTTAACGGGGGCAGCACATTCGACGGGTCTACATCATGCAGACAACTTGCTGCGACAGAATGCGTCGAATGCAAGTGTACGATCGCACCCGCATTTGGACGACACTCATACATTGTCGTGTGCAAAAACGCCTCTTTGGTTGGCGCGTCACCACTGACCAGTGACCCATTCAAATCAAGCTTGGAAATGCGCTCGGGATCCAAGCTTCCCAAACTCGATCCAGTTGGCGTCATCAGCCAACCATCCTCAACGCGGACGCTTATGTTTCCGGTCGAACCGAATGTTAAACCTCGGTCAAACAGAGATCGCCCCATCTCAGAAATCTGCTCTCGGATTTGGGTTTCAGTCATGTGGGCCTTCCATCGGATTTTGTAACAGTCTTAGGGACGCGACGACGCACTGTCGATCTGCGCCAGAACTTCACGAGTAACTGCCATAGTGCCCATATCTCCCCCAAACTCCATTGGGCGAATGCGGTTTTCCGCAAAGCCAGACTCAACTCCATCATCCACCATGCGCGAGGCCACGGCATAGGCTTCGGAACCAGTCGTCTCTGCTAGATAGTCCAACATCAAAGCACCACTCAAAATCGCAGCGAGTGGATTGGCTTTGTCCTGCCCCATAATGTCAGGAGCAGTTCCATGCGCAGGTTGAAACAATCCGTGACTGTCACCAATTTCAGCGCATGCTGCCATCCCCATCCCGCCAACGAGACCACCGCCCAGATCGGACAGAATGTCTCCAAACATATTCTCCATGACCAACACATCACATTCCCACGGCTGTCGGATCATGTTCAATGCCTGCGCATCAACGTAGGCATGGTCATGCGCAATATCAGGATAGTTCGGGGCAATTTCATCGAAGATCTTCCTGAAAAACGCCATCGAGTTGAAGACATTAGCTTTGTCGACGCACGTGACCTTGCCTTTCCCACCACGTTCTTTTCGACGCTTGGCTAGTTTGAAGGCGAAGTTGTGAAGTTTTTCGGTTGTCGGTCGAGTGATCCGCAAAATGTCCCGCGCCTCGCTATCTCCGATGACTTCACCGCGACCATGAACTGCCGCCGAATAAAACAATCCTTCTGTCGATTCTCGCAGGATCACCAAGTCAATCGCCGAGGCACGAGGATCAGCGAGCCTTTGCGGCGCGTTCTGATAGGCTTTCACGGGTCGTACACCGGCATAGAGCCCGTAGCGATCACGCAAACGCAAATGAGGAGCGATTTCCGTACCATCTGGCCTCCGGACAGATGGCAAACCGATTGCGCCCAGAAAAATGGCATCTGCATCACCAGCACGCTCTTCGCCGTCCGGCTCAATATCTCGACCCGATGTCAGATAATAACCGGCCCCGGCCGCTATTTCGGAATAGCTCAGTGGATCTCCGCCTGCCGCAGAAATCGCAGCATCTACAACTTCAATGGTCGCATCGGCGACGTCGACACCGATGCCGTCCCCTTTGATGAGTGCAATCTTACGTTTCCGCGTCATTTGTGGCGCTCCTATTTCGTTGTCAGAAAGGTCACAAGTGGGGCAACCGATAGTTCTCGAGAATGGATATCAGCTCTGCGGAGGTTCGCTGACGATGCTTTCGAAAGGCGTCGCGCGTCCCTTCAGCGTCCCCACGGCGCAAGAACTCAAGGATGACACGGTGCTCTGCCGTAGAAACTATTGGGGGTTCGCGCAATCGAAGCGTTACCATTCGTGCGCGATAGGACTGATCAAAAAGTGCCCCGACAAAAGCTGCCAGTCTTTTGTTGCCATGCAGCTTCAATAGCGTTTGATGGAATTTATCATCAGCTTCGGCCCACCCCTCGAGATCGCCTTTTTCCAGCGCATCCGACATCTCTTGCGTCGCTCTATCGAGGGGCTCAATTTCCGCTTGGCTCGGGTGACGCGCGGCCAGGCGCGCCGCCGCTTCCGGCTCGAGCGCATTCAAAATTTCGTAGATTTCCCTCATGTCGTCCGGACTGATTGGCAACACGCGTGCACCGCGGCGCGGTATTAGCTGGATGAGTCCTTCAGCTTCCAACCGGATCAGAGCCTCATGTACAGGAGTTCGGCTCATTCCGAGCCGAGCTGCAAGCTCGGGCTCTGGCTCCAAATGCCCTGGAGCTAACCGATTGGTGCGTATGTCGTCCTTCAGCTGCCGGTAGGCTTCATCGGTCCGACTTATTGTTTTTCCGAGCTGCATAGTCTCTCCCGCAAAAACCAGTAACGAACGAAGCATGCGCCCGTCAAATACTTTAATGCATACATTAACGTATTTTAATTGCGGCAGATCAGGCCCCCAGAAGTTCTACATGCAAGCTCTAAAGGCGTTCGCAATCCCTTTCATCTGCTCGCGGTAGAGATTTTTGCCAGGAACAAGTTGCGCACCCAAAGGGTCCAAGGTGGCGACAGTCACATCTGTCTCACCCGCAATCACGTCCACCAGCGGCGCGTTTAATTGAACTTCGGTAAGCAGACATGCCACGTTTTGCTCTTTGATCGCATCACGGATTTCCCGCACACGACCCGCACTTGGTGCGGTTGCATCGCTGGCACTTATTGCGCCGATCGCGCGCATGCCAAACCGATCTTCAAAATACCGATAGGCGTCATGCAGCACAACGAAGCGCAATGAAGCGACTGGCTGAAGGTCATTCTCAAGGTCTTGAATAAGAACTTCCATCTCTCGGCGGGCGGCATCCAGATTTCTCTGATAGGAAGACGCGTTATCCGGATCGACAGTAGAAAGCTCGGAAGCAATTGCAGTCAGCCATACGCTCGCATTTTCCGGATCAAGCCAAGCATGCGGATCCACACCCGAGTGATCATGCGAATTGTGGTCATCGTGGTCGTGCCCTTCTTCATGGTCATGACTGTGGTCGTGATCATGATTGTGATCGTGACCGCCAGCCTCTTCAGCAAAAACGGTCCCGTCACGAAACTCGTGCCGAATCGTTCCTTCAACTTCAAGCAACTCGATCGTTACTGCCGATGAGGAGAGCGTAGCAAGCGTGTCAGACAGCCATGGAGTCAGCCCGTCTCCAACCCAGAACACCGCATCCGCCTCCTGCAAAATGCGCGCATCGGACGGACGGAGCGAATAGTCATGTGGCGACGCACTGGCCGGCAACAACAATTCGGGCGCACCGACACCGTCCATAATTTGAGCAACGAGCGAGTGCACTGGAGCGATATCAGTCACCACTCGAGGCGCGTCCGCAATCGCCGTCGACGGCAAACCCAAAACCAACGTTCCTAAGGCAATCCTGAAGTGGCGCATGTAACTTGATCCGATCTATAGACTTCGACAGGCTGAGGTGTTAATTGTTATTTTATAACATATCAATAGGCTTTTATGCCGTTGCGAGTAAATCAATGCAGCCCCTAGGCTTTGAAAAACATGACCATGCGACCTGCATTTCCGATGCAGTTGAGCGCGCCGACGCCGTCTGTCGCGACTCAGGCTTGCAGTTCACACCCGTCAGACGACGCGTGCTGGAAATTCTGCTTTCCGACCATCGCGCTCGAGGTGCCTATGAAATTCTGGACATACTACGCAACGAAGGACTGGGCTCCCAACCGCCCGTAGCTTACCGGGCTCTTGAATTTCTTGTGGCTCATGGTTTTGCCCACAGGATCGAAAAACTGAATGCCTTCATCGCGTGCGGATATTCAGAGCACAACCATATGCCTGCGTTCCTGATTTGCAGAAACTGCGGCTCCGTTGCCGAGACAGACGCCGCACCGAACCGAAGCGCAGTCGGGCGAATAGCGAAAGCTGCTGGATTTCACATTGAACGCGCAATTGTCGAAGTCGAGGGGCTGTGTCCGGAATGTCAGGAAGCTGAAGCATGAGCCCCCTCTTTCAAGCCAAGGGAATGTCGGTTCGCCTTGATGGGCAGGTGGTCCTGGCCAGCGTAAACCTCTCAGTAAGTCCTGGCGAAATCGTTACAATCGTTGGCCCGAATGGCTCAGGCAAGTCCACCCTATTGCGCGCAATCATTGGTGCCATCCAGCCAGATAGCGGCAGTTTGGATCTCAGACCAGGGCTGCGCATTGGCTACGTGCCGCAAAAACTCCATATCGACCCTACGCTCCCGGTCACAGTAATACGCTTTTTGTCGCTTCCAAAAGCGGCATCCCGATCAGAGGCACTACGCGTGCTGGGTCTTACAGGGGCGCAAAGCGTTGCAGCCAGACAGCTGTCAGAACTCTCGGGCGGTCAGTTGCAACGAGTCCTTCTGGCGCGCGCGCTTCTAGCAGAACCTGAACTCTTGATCCTTGACGAAGCAACACAAGGTCTCGACCAGCCCGGCTCCGCGTCGTTTTATCAACTGATCTCAGATATCCGCGACGATATCGGCTGTGGGATTTTAATGGTGAGTCACGAGCTTCACGTCGTCATGGCATCATCAGACCGGGTGATTTGTCTGAACGGGCACATATGCTGCGAAGGACATCCGGCACACGTTGCAAGTGCCCCTGAGTATCGCGCCTTATTTGGCACCGGAACAGGAGGTGCCTTGGCCCTCTACCGGCATGAGCATGATCACAATCACGACCACCACCACGAGATCGCGGAATGAACGAGTTACTAGATGATTTCCTGATCCGGGCGACGCTCGCCGGAATTGCCGTCGCCTTTGCGGCGGCACCACTAGGCTGCTTTGTGGTGTGGCGTCGCATGGCATACTTCGGAGACGCAACCGCACACGCGGCAATTCTTGGTGTCGCTCTGGCGCTCGCCTTCAATATTTCAGTATTTTTGGGCGTTCTCACCGTGTCCATTCTAGTGGCAACGCTTGTGGCACAACTCAGCGGACGAGGTTTTGCTATGGATACGCTCCTTGGTGTTATGGCGCATGCGTCGTTGGCAATCGGCCTCGTCGCCGTGTCGTTTCTAAGCGGAGTGCGCGTTGACTTGATGGCATTCCTTTTTGGAGACATTCTCGCGGTCAGTTCCGCAGACCTCGCTGTCATTTGGAGCGGCGCATTGGCGGTCCTTGTCCTGCTTATCTGGCGATGGGATGCTCTCCTCACTGCCACGATGAGTCCGGAGCTTGCACGCGCTGGGGGACTAGACCCTGATCGCGAGCAACTTGTCTTATCCATCATCCTTGCCATTGTGGTGGCCGTCGCATTGAAAGTTGTCGGCGTGATTTTGATAACAGCCATGCTCATCATCCCAGCCGCGGCGGCGCGCCCTCTCGCTCGCACACCTGAAACAATGGCTATTTTAGCGGCTTTGATTGCTGTGCTCTCAGCCGTTGGCGGACTACAGATGTCGCTTCTCGCCGATACACCGGCTGGCCCAAGCATTGTGACCATCGCCTTTTGCCTTTTCATTCTGTCCTTGATAGCCGGAAATCTGTATCGCACTCGATCTTGACGAGTGTTTCCTTGTGAACACGGCTGGCCACCAGCTCGTTCCGGGTTGGTGACGTTTCAACTGAGTGATGTTAACCCCTCATCAACTCTGTTCAGATTGATTGTTATTATGATTGTAGAAGAGACCAGCATTCCCGATCTCCTTGTGATTGTGCCTGCGCGTCATGGCGACTCGCGAGGCTTTTTTTCGGAAAGCTGGAATAGCCGCACAATGGCCGAGGCGGGGATCGACATCCCTTTTGTTCAGGACAACCATTCGATGTCGGAGACGGCGGGCACGCTGCGAGGACTACACTTTCAGTCGCCTCCACATGCTCAGGCTAAACTGGTCCGGTGTGGACGAGGCAGTTTGCTTGATGCAGTCGTCGATGTGCGGAGAGGCTCACCCAGCTTCGGAAAATCGCATACCGAAGTTCTCAGCTATGAAAACGGCCGGCAACTGCTTGTGCCAGAGGGCTTTTTGCACGGGTTTTTGACGCTCGAACCGATGACTGAAATTGTCTACAAGTGCAGTGACTTCTATAACTTCGAAGCCGACGGCGCTGTCCACTGGGAAAGCTGTGGGATCGACTGGGGGCTGAAATCCGCGCCGCTACAATCGCCTAAGGATGCCAAGGCGCAGCCGCTTTCTGAGTTCGATAGTCCTTTCGAATGGGTGGCTAAATGAAGCTTTTGGTAACAGGCGGCGCAGGCTTCATTGGTTCCGCCGTTGTGCGACAGGCTGTGCGCGATGGCTACGATGTCATTAACCTCGACAAGCTGACTTATGCGGCCAACCTTGCAAACGTCGCGGCTGTAGACAACGCTTCAGGGTATCACTTTGAACAAGCAGACATCTGCGATCGCCCTGCGCTCGACCGGATTTTCGAGACGCATCGCCCAGACATCGTGATGCATCTGGCCGCGGAAAGCCACGTGGATCGTTCAATCGATGGTCCGGCTGCGTTTGTCGAAACCAATATTACAGGAACCTACACGCTGCTTGAAGCGGCAAGGGCCTATTGGAACAAGGTAGAACGCCCTGATAGCTTTCGCTTGCATCATATTTCAACAGACGAGGTCTTCGGCAGCCTTGGCGTAATTGGAAAGTTCACCGAAACAACCGCTTATGACCCCAGAAGCCCGTATTCCGCATCTAAAGCTGCGTCCGACCATCTGGTTCGTGCGTGGCACGAGACCTACGGCTTACCGGTCGTCCTTTCGAATTGCTCGAACAACTACGGTCCCTTTCATTTCCCCGAGAAGCTTGTCCCCGTTGTCATTTTGAATGCTCTCCATAGCAAGCAGATCCCGATCTACGGAGACGGCGGCAATGTTCGCGATTGGCTCTTTGTGGAAGACCATGCCGACGCATTGCTGACTGTTGCGACACAGGGCGCAATTGGCCGCAGCTATAATATCGGCGGGGAAGCCGAGAGTTCCAATCTGGACCTGGTTCAAATGATTTGCGCGCTTCTGGATGCCCGCAGGCCGCAAAATGCGCCGCATGCGTCCTTGATTACCTTTGTCGACGATAGACCCGGGCATGATCGTCGGTACGCGATTGACCCCACACGAATACGAGAAGAATTGAATTGGCGCCCTTCTGTCACGTTACAGCAAGGCCTGGCACGAACCGTCGATTGGTATCTCGAAAACGAAGCTTGGTGGCGACCGCTCATGGAACGTCAAGGTGTAGGTCAGCGCTTGGGAACGAACGAGTGAGGATCGCGCTTTTTGGCAAAACCGGACAAGTCGCAAGTGAAGTCCAGCGGCGCGCCTCTAAAGGCGTTGTGGTACATGCAATCGGGCGGGATCAAGCTGACTTTACATCACCCAAGATGGTGCAGGCTACCGCGAGCAGGCTCGATGTAGATATCATTATAAACGCCGTGGCCTATACGGCTGTCGACAAAGCCGAAAGCGAGGTTGAGGTTGCCAACGCGGTGAATAATCTGGCGGTCGCAGCTCTGGCCGAGGCGGCCGCGTTGCGCTCAATCCCTCTCATTCATATTTCTACGGACTATGTTTTCGATGGCTCGGGCAACACGCCGCGCTCGCCCGACGCTCCAACCGGCCCACTCGGGGTTTATGGCTTGACCAAGCTTGCTGGCGAAAACGCCATTCGTTCAGCAAACGGGCCATTTGCAATCCTCAGAACTTCATGGGTCTTCAGCGCGCACGGAGCCAACTTCGTCAAGACAATGCTGCGGCTTGGCGCGGAACGTGAACACCTCTCGATTGTTGCGGATCAAATCGGCGGACCAACCTCGGCCGCATCCATCGCTGACACAGTTCTTGCGGTTGCAGAGTCATTGACGCGCAAAAGCGACCGCGGCACCTATCACTTCAGCGGTGCGCCGGATGTAAGCTGGGCGGATTTCGCAAGAGAAATCTTCAAGCAAGCGAACTTGGACGTAAGCGTAGACGACATTGCGACGTCGGATTATCCGACGCCCGCCAAACGCCCTATGAATTCAAGACTGGACTGCGAAAGCCTTTCGCTTGAATTCGGGATAGCGCGACCAAATTGGTGCGAGGATTTGAATAACGTCTTGAAGGAGCTTGGCGCGATATGACCAAACGCAAAGGCATCATTCTAGCCGGAGGCTCGGGCACCCGCCTCTATCCGATCACGATCGGCGTATCCAAGCAGCTGCTACCGGTCTACGACAAACCGATGATCTATTACCCGTTGAGCGTCCTGATGCTTGCAGGGATCCGGGAGATTGCCGTGATCACGACGCCAGAAGACCAGGCACAATTCATACGGATTATGGGCGACGGGAGCCGCTGGGGACTGAAACTGACTTGGATCACCCAGCCCTCTCCGGATGGTCTTGCTCAAGCATACCTGCTGGCGCGCGACTTTCTCGACGGTGCACCGTCGGCAATGGTCCTTGGAGACAACATCTTCTTCGGTCATGCCTTACCCGATATCCTCAAGCGGGCAGACAAAAAAACCACCGGCGGAACGGTATTCGGCTATCGCGTGGCCGATCCGGAACGCTATGGCGTCTTGGATTTTAAAGGCGAGAAGGTAAGCGGCATCATCGAAAAGCCGATCAATCCACCATCAAACTATGCCGTTACGGGACTCTATTTCCTTGACGGAAGCGCGCCTGAGCGCGCCGCGAAAGTCAAACCATCAGAGCGTGGGGAACTCGAAATCACGTCCTTGTTGGAAACCTATCTTGATGATGACTTGCTCTCCGTTGAACGAATGGGGCGCGGATATGCCTGGCTTGATACCGGCACACATGGCTCACTTCTGGATGCTGGTAACTTCGTGCGAACACTGCAAGAACGGCAAGGTCTCCAAACCGGTTCGCCAGAAGAAATTGCCTATGAAAACGGCTGGATTTCCCAGGATGACCTGTTGAAAATCGCGAAACCCCTGGGAAAAAACACCTATGGGAAGTACCTGCATGGCGTGGCGACTGCGCAAAAGCAAACATAGCAAAAGCCGCCTATGGGCCTTGGTCTTGCCCCTTTTTCAGTATCTAAGCCGTTAAAAACCTGAAGGATCAAATACATGCGCATCGCAATGATTGGCACCGGATATGTAGGCTTGGTATCCGGCGTATGCTTTTCCGATTTCGGGCATGACGTGGTTTGCGTCGACAAAGACGCATCGAAAATTGACCTTCTGAATGCCGGCGAAGTCCCCATCTACGAGCCCGGGCTTGACGCATTGCTGGCCAGAAACGTCGCCGCGGGCCGTCTGCGGTTTACGCAGGATCTGACTGCGGCGCTTGAGGATGTTGACGCTGTGTTCATTGGTGTCGGCACACCATCCAGACGCGGCGATGGCCATGCGGACTTAAGCTATGTCTACGCAGCGGCAGCCGAAATCGCGACAGCGGCCAAGAAGTATCTGGTAATTGTGACCAAGTCGACGGTCCCTGTCGGTACAAACCGCGAAGTTGGACGCATCGTTGCCGAGACCAACCCAGATTTGGATTTCGACGTTGCCTCCAACCCTGAGTTCTTGCGCGAAGGTGCGGCGATCGATGATTTCATGCGACCTGATCGCGTAGTTGTGGGAGTAGAAACTGAACGTGCGGCCGAGGTTATGGCCGAGGTTTACAGACCCCTATTCCTACGGGACTTTCCGATCATCACCACGGATCTCGAAAGTGCCGAGATGATAAAGTATGCTGCGAATGCCTTCCTAGCGACGAAGATCACTTTCATGAACGAAGTGGCTGCTCTGTGTGAAAAGGTCGATGCAGATGTTAAGGAAGTCTCGAAGGGCATCGGCCTTGACGGGCGGATTGGCAACAAATTCCTCCATGCCGGCCCCGGCTATGGCGGGTCCTGTTTTCCCAAAGACACATCGGCCTTTGCGCAAATTGGGCGCGAGGCCTCAAGTCCGATGACCATCGTTGAGTCTGTTATCAAGGTAAACGACGACGTCAAAGGCCGTATGGTCGAGAAAATGCGGGCTCTTTGCGACGGCTCTTTTGAAGGCAAGACGGTGCTTGTTCTAGGCGTCACATTCAAGCCTAACACTGACGATATGCGAGACGCCCCGTCACTCACCATTTTGCCATCCGTTTCTCGTGAAGGCGGCGAAGTTCGTGTTGTGGACCCGCAAGGTCAACGTGAAGGCAGTGCACTTCTTCCTGACGTCGTTTGGTGTGATGACATTTACAACGCGGCAAATGGTACCGATCTGATCGTCATAATGACTGAATGGAATGAATTCCGTGCTCTCGACTTGAAGCGCATAGCGCAAAGTATGCGGGCGCCTCGCATGGCTGACTTACGCAATGTATATACAGCGCAAGATGCACGCAGCTCTGGGTTCGAAGCGTATGACTCGGTAGGCCGGAGATCTTACCGGCCTTCTTAAGGTTCTGACGACTCAATAGGAGTAGCCGTAGCCTTCATCCATGAAACGGCACTTGTTTAGAATGACGCCCGCGACGTTGGTATACTCGGATACTTCGCGTTCGACTTCATCCACCTGTGCAACTGATGTGGTGTCGCTGGCCGCAACTATCAAAGCGGCGTCCACAAGTTTGAGAAAAGCCCGGGTTTCATCACTCACCAAAACAGGTGGTAGATCAAACAGCATGATATCCGGCTGATATGTGTCTTGCACTTCATCCAGAGTTTCCGCGGTCTGCTGCTTAGACAGTAACTGCGACGGGTCTCGGAGTGGGCGGTTCGTCATAGAAACGATCGTATTGGGATGGAGTCGCACAGCTTGATCCTCAAATCGAACTTTTCCTTCAAGAACATCGACAAGACCGTTTTCAGGCGCTGCACCAAAAAATTTGGCGACAGAAGGTCGCCGCAAATCAACGTCAAAAAGCATGCATCGCACTTCGGGCTGACGTCCGAACCCTGCGATTAAGTTGCAGGCCGTTGTTGTCTTACCGGAGCCGGCCAATGCAGACGTAATAGCAATTCGTTTCCAGTTATTGCGCCGCATTTCCAAAAGAAGCTTGGTGCGTAAGATGTCAAAATGCGTGCCCTCGTTTGATGCATCGGCTGCAAAAATACGGGACTGGTGCATCCGGCGTGTCGTCGGCTCAAACAAGGGAACCGCGCCCCAAACCGAGTCTTGCGCCTCGGTTTCGGCAGTTCGGCGCGACTTTGCACGTGCCGAAAGCTCGGGTTTACTACCGCGAGGAACCGGATCTCCGTCGCGCTGAGCGCGCGCTTTTGCCAGTGCTGCTTGAAGTTTTTCCATGTCGATTACCCGAGCCGCTCTCGTTAAATGCCGAATCTTCCCAAAACCCGATCGACGATCAGATCAAGAGGAAGATAAAATGTGTGCACCGCCCAAAGAATGACGGGAATTCCTATCGCAACACCTGCGATCAGAATCGTTTGCAGCGCACGTCGCCGCGCCTTGCCCCCCGAGGTTTCAAGATAGGGAATCGTTGCAATCGGCTGGATCGACAATCCGTTCACCAGATCGGCGGGACGTCGAATGGAACGGTTTGTCATTTCCAGAAGAAGAAACGTGCCAACTGCAAGCACCATGCCAAGTGCAACCCCACCGCCCGCAATTACCGGTCTGTTAGGGCTATTTGGTTCCGAAGGCGGCGTTGCCTGTTCAATGATTGAAATCCGCTCGCCCTTGGAAAGAACTTCAATGCGCTCTCCTGTTTGTGCACGGGCAAGATTTGAAACCGCTTCGTTATACTGGCTCAGCGTGTTCTGGTATTCGCGCTCCAGCGACTCCAAGCGGATTGCATTTTCAGGCGTTCTGTTGATTGCATCGCGCAGTTCTTCAACTTCCGCGGTGATCTGCACTTCTTGTGCGTCCAGAAACGCAACCCGCCGCTCAATTGCTTCCATCTCAAGATCAAAGAGCGCCTCGGTCGGATTGAGAACCGGCGCAACTTCAGTCGTATCTTCAGAAGACGCCGCCTCGGTCAGTTGAGCAACTCTTGCGCGTAACATGCGGACGCGTGGATTCGTTTCCGAATAGATTGTAAGCGCACGCTGCAGTTCCTCTTGGGTGGACCTCAGCTCCTCCTGAGCGGGCGACAAACGAACACCATTACCGCCGCTTTGCCCTATGACCATCATTCTCGAACGCTGTTCCGTAAGTGCGGCACGATCACGCGCGGCGGCGACAAGCTGATCCTGAAGCCGCGCAAGCCGATCAATCCGGAAATCCAGATTCTCAGGGAGCGCATCCTGATTTGCATCTTTAAATTCGACTATTGCTGCACTCTGCAGCCCCAACTGCTGGTCGAGACGGTCCACGCTTTCTTCGAAGAAATCGAGTGTTTGCTCTGCAAGGGCCTGCCGACGCTCAGAGTCATCGCTCAAAACCAGCGTTACAAACTCATTGGCGACATTCGCTGACAGGTTGGGAGACGTCGCGCGGAACGAAATCGTCATAAAGGTCGCTCCACCCCGACTTGCTGTCCTTTGGATTTGCGTAAGGTCGCGCATCTCTTCAACGACTTCGTCGGGCGTCATCCGACCTCGCCCGTCAAAAACAGCAAACTCGTTGGCGATATCGATAAGGTTCGCGCGCGTAAGAAGGCGCTGTTCGATGATCTGCAATCGTTCCGTCGCCGAGGTTCGAACCGTGGACGCGGCAAGTTCGTCTGGGATTTGCGGACTTTCCACCAGCAATGTCGCATCGGCCACATAGCGCGACGGCAACATAACCGCGAGTCCAACGCCGATGGCCGAACACAAAACGAAAATCGTGGCCATCAAAGGAACACGCTTGATAAAGAGTGTCTTATAAAATCGGAAATCTGAAGTCATTCGGCCGCGTCTCCTGCTGAATGCAAGGCAGGGAGAAAGATCCCGTCTTCCAACACCTCTTCAATGATCGCACCATCGACCACGCGACGTTCTTCCGTCGCCGCATAAACCATTGCAAAATCACACAATTTATTCACCAGTCTTGGTATTCCACCAGAGTGCTCATGGATTAATCCAATCGCATCTGAAGTAAACTCATTTCCCGATCCACCCACGTGGTTAAGCCGATGCTGTATATATCCTGCCACAGAAGCACGGTCCAAAGCCCCAATATGGTAGGTTGCTGTAACACGCTGTGCGAATTGGCGCAGTTCGGGGCGCATGATCATTTGTCGCAGCTCGGGCTGTCCCACCAAAATAAGCTGCAGCAATTCGTCTTTGTTTGAGTTGATGTTCGTCAACATCCGAAGTTCTTCAAGACCTTCAATGCTCAGGTTCTGTGCTTCATCAATTAACAGGACAACTCGGCGGCCGCTGGCGTATTCTTCGATAACGAAGTCCTGCAACTGTTGGAACATGTTCACGTAGGCGCTCTTGAAATCCGCCTCTATTGAAAGTGAGTTCAAAACCCACTGCAAAAGCTCACCCCTGCCGCCCTGAGCATTTGAGATGAGACCGAGCGTGATGTCATCATCCAGTGCCTGCAGCAGTTTTTGGATAAGAGTGGTTTTTCCTGCACCAACTTCACCCGTCACTACCGTGATCGGCGCGCGGGTGATGACCCCGAACTCCAAAACCGAAAATGCACGCCGGTGGGCCCGTGACCAGAACAGAAATTCCGGGTCGGGCAACAGCGTGAACGGTCGCTCGGTGAACCCGAAATACTCAACGTAAAGGTCGTTACTCGTCATCGTCTCGCTACTGCTTAAGGGCTCCGGTGCCGAAACGGCCATCCGAAGGGTTAACTTGACTTAAAGGCTATATAATGTCGCCGCCACGACATTTCTGCAAATTCACCTCCGAAAACAAGGCACAGCCCCGAATCATAGGGAAAGTTCGCACATTGAGGGTTAACGGATCGTCGACGATTTGTAGACAATTCGTGCAGTTTTTAATCAATAGTTTACCAAACAGGAACTAGAAGCCTTTTGAAGCGCAAAGCAAATGCGGCCACAATACGGCACGGTTAAGGCACTTTCTTGCGCATTTACGAGACTAATTGCCAAGTACAGACCCCGACGTCCCTCTGAGATCACTGAAGTCGTGTTCAAAACGAACGGAATTCTTTTAATGCGGCATGTGAAATGCTATCAAAAGGCAGGGCTCGCCGGTCCTCTGCTGCGATTGATCGGTTTGTGTTTGGGTCCATTGAGTTTTAGGGGGCCGAAGGTTCTTCGGTAAAAAGTATGACAGTGCATGTAACGAACGTCGCAAATTCCACTGCTGCGAACGTAGACGCCCTACCGGTAACGGGGCCGGTGAAAGCCAAAGGATTGTACCGAAGCGGCCTGAAAAGGGTCGTGGACCTCGTCCTGGTGATCGCCTCACTTCCATTTGTAGCGCCGTTCCTTGGTTTGATCGCGCTCGCGATTTCCTCGGATGGTCATTCACCCATTTTCCGACAGGAACGTGTCGGGCGCGACGGCCGTCGTTTCACGATCTGGAAGTTTCGCACCATGGTACCCGATGCAGAAGTCATGCTTGAGACCCATCTTTCCGAGAACCCTGAAGCACGGCGCGAATGGAACGCGAAGCAAAAGCTGACCAACGATCCCCGCTGCACACGGATCGGCCGCGCGCTGCGTCGCACGTCTCTTGATGAGCTGCCACAGATCATGAACGTTTTGATGGGTGACATGTCGCTCATCGGCCCTCGGCCAATGCTGCCAAGTCAACAGGCACTTTACCCTGGTCGGAGTTACTACAGCCTGCGGCCTGGAATGACCGGGCTTTGGCAGGTCTCCAAGCGGAACCAGACTGAGTTTGCTGACCGTGCTTTTTATGATGACGCCTATGACCTGACTTTGTCCGCATGGCAGGACCTGAGAATTCTTGCAAAGACGGTAAGCGTTGTTGTCCGTGGAACTGGTTTCTAGTCTAGCTTTTTAATCACGCAACAGTGGTCTTGCTGGGCTGGTTGCGTTTGTGTGTGTTTGTTAGTGTCGCTCCAAAATGTGCTAAGGAGTACTTTATGCGTTTCTCACCCCTATCCCGCGCCGCCCTTTTGGGCACCGCAATGCTGCTATTGGCGGCTTGCGACAGCGCTGAAGAACGTGCCGAAGGGCATTTCAACAGCAGTCTCGAACTTATTGAATCAGGGGATGTCGAGCGCGCGCTGGTCGAATTGAGAAACGTTCTTTCACTGGATGAGTTCCATGTGGAAGGTCGCCGCCTTTATGCCGAGACTGTGCGCGCGCGTGGTAACTTCAGCGACGCCTACGCAAATTATCTACGGATCGCCGAACAAGACCCGAATGACCTGGACGCGCGCATGGCGCTTTCCGAAATGGCTATCGAGGCTCAAAACTGGGATGAAGTGGCGCGCCATGCAGAACCGCTGATAAAAGCAAGCGAGCGCATGCAAGGCGTCGACGTCATCGAACTCGTGCTGGAATTCCGCGCTGCCGCCCTCGCCGATGAAGATGCGAAAATGGAAGGCCTGACCTCGCAGGCAATTGCGCTGATCGATGCAAATCCAGAGGACGTTACGCTCCTGCGTATTATCATTGAGGGCCTTTCACGCCAGAACCGGATTGAAGCCACGCTTGAGTATATCGATCGCGCGATAGCACTCGAACCCGACTCGCAGTTTTTCTACGGTATGAAGTCATCGGTTCTCGCACAGCTTGAGGATTTCGACGCGCTTGAAAATCATCTGCGCGCAACGGTAGCTGCATTCCCGGAAGATGCCTCAACCAAAGGGTCGCTGGTCCGGCTCCTGACCGCGCTGGGGCGTCCGGAAACTGCCGAAGAGTTCCTGCGCGAACAGATCGCCGAAACAGAAGACAGCATTGATCTCCAAATTGCCCTGATCAGCTTTATCCGCGAAGTCCGCGGAAGCGACGCCGCACTTCAAGAGATTGAGGGATCAATTGCGCGCTATCAACAGAATAGTGTGCTGCGTGCTTTGCGCTCGGGGGTGATGTTTGACGCCGGTGACCGAGAGGCGGCGATCACAGAGATGCAGTCACTCGTCGACGACGCAAACCCTGAGGATGATCAGACCAACGACTTTAAAGTCACCCTTGCCCGGATGCTGATCAGCAACGGTAACGATGTGGGTGCACGGCAACTGGTGGAAGAAGTCCTTGCCCAAGATCCGTCAAAATCGGCAGCGCTCAAACTGAGCGCCGGGTGGCTGATTGAAAGCGATCAGATTGCTGATGCCATCAATGCACTGCGACGCGCCCTTGATCAGGAGCCACAGGACTTCGAGGCGATGACGCTGATGGCGCAAGCACATCAACGCGCGGGCGAGACAGAATTGGCTCAAGATATGTTGTCGCTTGCTGCAGAAGCTTCTAATTATGCACCGGAAGAGACAATTCGCTTCGTGCGCACTCTTATCGCCGCTGAACGCCTGCGCCCTGCGGAAGACGCATTGGTCCGCGCTCTGCGCCAAGCACCTGCAGATATTCCCCTTCTTCAAGCACTTGGCGAAGTGTATCTGCGCATGCAGGATTGGCCGCGTGCGCTTCAGGTTGAGGCAACTTTAAGAAGAACCGGAAGTGAACGCGCGACTGGCATGGCCGACTCCCTTAGACTACAGATTCTCTCGCGCCGCGACGGTCGAGATCAGGCAATTGCGGCCCTTGAGGCAATCGCACGCAGTTCAGATGCTGGCGTGGCGGCACAGGTCGCTCTTTTGCGCGCTCGCCTCGGTTCAGGTGAACGCGAAGAAGCGCTTGCGATTGCTAACGAAATCGTCTCATCGCAACCGGACAATCCGCGTATCGGTATGGTTTTGGGAGGTGCACAGCTTGCTCTGCGCGACTATGAAGACGCTGAAGCGACGTTCGCACGCATCACAGAAACCGTGCCGGAATTTGAGAATGCATGGGTTCAACTGATCCGCTCACAGAGTGCCCAAGGACGTCTCGACGCTGCTCGTGAGACGCTGGACAACGCGCTGGCGGCGAACCCAGACGCGCCCAACTTGCTCTGGGCGCAAGCGACTTTTCTTGAGCGTGCAAACGATATTGATGGCGCCATCGAAATCTACTCGGCAATGTATGAACAGAACTCGAGCGTTCTTGTTGTGGCCAACAATCTGGCCAGCTTGCTTGCGACATACAAAACGGACGACGAAAGCCTTGATCGCGCTTTTTCCATCGCACGCCGCCTGCGTGGCACCGCAGTGCCACCTTTTCAGGACACCTATGGCTGGATACTGCATCGCCGCGGGCAGTCCGAAGAGGCTATCGAATACCTTGAGCCTGCCGCCGCAGCCTTGGCGAATGATCCCATTGTTCAATACCATCTCGCCAGCGCCTACGAGGCGGTCGGCAGAACTGAAGATGCGCTGCTGGCGTATCAGCGCGCGCTTGAACTTGTGGATGAAAACGATCCAAGGCCACAGATTGAGATCGCCCAAACAGCGGTCGAACGTTTGACGACAGGGGTGGTAACCGAGTGAATTGGTCATGTAGCCCTTTGAACACAACATGTTATCGTATGTGGCTCATCTTGATTTGGCGCTTTGACCGCACTGTAAAGAGTCCCATAGTTATTGGGACATAGTTTTTTTGGGGGTGAATACGATGAAAACTCTGGTTTTAGCTATCATAGCGTTCATGGCGGCATCGATCGCTTACGCACAAAGTGAATACAGCATCCGCAGCGGCGACACGCTTGCGGTAGAAGTGCTTGAGGATCCGACCTTGAACCGATCGCTGCTGGTTCTTCCGAACGGAACAATCACGTTCCCGTTTGCAGGAAGCGTTCAGGCCGGGGGCCGTTCGCCAGATGACGTCGCGGGGTCCATTGCGGCGAGCATTGCTTCTAACTTCGCCTCAACGCCGACTGTCTTCGTCACTGTTCAGGCGCTTCGCCCTCGTGTTCAGGCAACAGGCCCTCAACTTGGGCCAACGATCGACATCTTTATGCTGGGCGAAGTTGGAGCCCCTGGACAAAAGCGGATCGAACGCGGCACAACTGTTTTGCAGGCCCTTGCGACAGCTGGCGGCTTCACGCGCTTCGCGGCTACAAAACGTATCCTTCTGCGCCGCTCAAACCCATCAACTGGTGAGCAAACGGTTTCGCGAATCAATTATAACGCCATCGCAAACGGCGCTTCTGTCGGATCAGACATTGTTCTTGCCGACGGTGATGTTATCATTGTTCCTGAGAGACGCCTCTTCGAGTAGTAAATATGAAAACATCGCGACCGGGACGACTAACAACTGCTGCCCTTTCGCTTGCGGCCATCACAGCCTCTCCCGCCCTTGCTCAGGACGGGACAGGGGTCCGCGGCAACCTGTCATTCTCTACCGGAATTGAGGTTAGCGATAACCCAGGTCTGGTCGAGTTTCCGGATGGAACGACACTGACATCCGTGACAAATTTGGGCTTTTCGGTATCAAGCGAAACGCGTGTTGACCGATTTAGGTTCAGCCTCGGGGCCGGAATTGAAGGTGAAGAAGGCGGCTCAAGCACGACGGCGGACGCTTTGGACGTCAGGCGGACGGATATTGCGCTATCCTATGCACGCGATGGTGCAAATTCTCAGTTGTCTCTCTCCGCGCGTTATAACGAAGCAGATATCGATGACGAAGTCTTTGGGTTTTTTGTAGACGGCGAATTCGATCCTGATGCGTTGATCGTCGAGGGAGGCACGCGGCAACTTACAAGGTTTTCCGCAGACTTTTCGACAGGGCTGGAAGCTCCGTTCGGTGTAGATTTGTCTTTTGGACTGACCTCAAATGACTTTGTCGATGTAGCGGACCCAGATCTTAACGACAGCGACTCCCGGCGTCTCAGCGCAACTGCGCGCTTTAGTATCAACCCATCGACGACTGCGCGGCTGACCGGTGCCTACTCGAAAACGGATGTGGATGACCTCGCTGAAACCTCGCGGAGCACGCAATCGATCGGGGCGGGCGTAACTACTCAGACGCGCACAGGAATGGAACTTACCGCGGACCTTTCCATAGATTCGGCCGAAACCCTTAGTGGTGACGTTGTGACCGATGAAGATGATGGCCTTGGTTTGAGCTTTGGCGTGCTGCAGCCACGTCCAGATGGCGCTATTGCCGCGTCGCTTTCCAGCCGTATTGACAACAGCGGTCGCCGGACGAGCGCAAGCGTGACCCGAAGTTTTGACCTGCCAACAGGCGGTTTGACGTTGTCTCTTGGTGTCGTGGAGCAAGAAGATCAGGACTTGGAATTCACAACACGCGTTGGGTATACCCGTCAGGCCGCCGGCGGAACACTTACAGCGAACATCGTGCAAAGCCCGTCAACAAGCGACGGTGATGCCTTCCTCAATACCTCGCTTGATTTGGGGTTTGAGGCGCCAATCAACACAGTCTCATCTTGGGGTGCGGACTTCTCCTACGGCTCAGCCGCACAGTTCGGCGAAGAAGACGGCGACGAACGCACAGCAGCCGGGGTCCGATACACCCGTGATTTGAATGAAGACTGGGCATTAAACGCTGGATTACGGCACGTTCGGATTTCAGAAGACGGGGCCAATTCTCGGACGTCAAACACACTGTTTTTGAACGTTGGTCGCGATTTCTCGTTTGGTTTTTGATCGCCGACGGGACGTGTTGTGACCCACGACCCCGACGAGACAGCGCCAAAAGACACCAAACCAAGGGTTTATAAGTCAGTTTTTGTGCTGATCGCACTTTATGCTGCGGTGGAGGCGGTGTTGTTCGCCGGAGATTTTGGGCTCATAGACATTCCGCGCTTCCGGCTCACCGTTTATGAATTCGCTGGCTTCTGGCCGGGAATTCTCAAAAACTGGGAGCCCAATTATGCAGCGCAGCCTTGGCTGATGTTTTTCACTTACGGCTTTTTGCATAGCGGCTGGGTTCATTTGGTTGTGAATATGATCACACTTGCGTCTGTCGCGCCTCTTGTTCTTGATCGGGTCGGACAGTGGAAGGGTGCTTTTATCTATGCCTTTTCCATTCTCGGTGGCGCAGTGGGCTTTGCAGTTCTCAGCGACAGCTTTCGTCCCATGGTCGGAGCCTCCGGAGCACTATTTGGCCTCGTTGGTGCGATACTGGCTTGGGAGTATGTCGACCGCTTCACGTTCCGGGCCAAGCTGTGGCCCGTGCTGCGCGCAGTTGGCTTTCTAATCGCCCTGAACGTCGTTCTGTATTTTGCAATGGACAGACTTCTGGCGTGGGAGGCTCACCTCGGCGGCTTTATCGCCGGTTGGCTCGCAGCGCTTTTGGTTGACCCACGCAGCCGCGACATCGACGGCCTTGTGGACTAGCCCTTCTTCAAAAATACTGCTTCGGTGCGCTCAAAGTCAGTGTCTGTATCGATGTCAAAAGAGCGCTCCAAAGGCATCTCAATCATTCCAATGCGCTCGGTTACAAACCCCGCAT
>JABDQU010000411.1 GCA_013042105.1 Boseongicola sp. | reverse complement strand
ATACTCTCGGGGGTTTGGGGGCAGACAGCCCCCAATCTTTGTTTTAAGCCGCAGCATCCGCATGAGTGCGGCGCGCTTCGCTGCTGGCCAAGGGAAAGACTTTGGACGGATTCAAAAGCCACTCCGGGTCAAAGACGTCTTTCACCCGCATCTGGACTTCAAGATCTTCCGGCGCAAACTGGACATTCATCAGGTCCCGCTTTTCGATCCCGACGCCATGCTCACCCGTCAGGCAACCACCAACTTCGACGCAAAGCTTCAAAATCTCGGCACCCATATCTTCACAGGTCTCAAGATCGCCCGGCTTATTGGCATCAAACAGGATCAACGGGTGCATATTGCCGTCGCCGGCGTGGAACACATTGCCCACATCCAACCCGAATTCCTCGGACAGCTCACCAATTCGACGCAACACCAGGGGCAGCGAGGACACGGGAATTGTTCCATCCAGACACATGTAATCGTTGATCTGCCCCATCGCGCCAAACGCAGACTTGCGCCCAAGCCAGATGCGCCCCGCTTCCTCAGCGTCCTGAGCTTCGCGCAGCTCGACAGGATCGTGTTTCGCAGCGATCTGTTTGATCAGCCCAAGTTGCTCGTCGATTTCAGCAGGCGAGCCCTCAACTTCCACAATCAACAACGCTTCGCAGTCGGGATACCCGGCCTTGGCATAACTCTCGACGACTTCGATCACCTTGCGGTCCATATATTCAATCGCCACCGGCAACACGCCCGCCTTGATGATATCGCTGACACAGGCCCCGGCAATCTCGGCACTCTTGTAGCCAATCAACACCGGACGCGCCCCTTCGGGTTTCGGCAGGATACGCAGCGTTGCTTCGGTCACGACGCCAAGCTGGCCTTCCGAACCACAGATCAATCCAAGCCAGTCATATCCGGCACTGTCCATATGCGCGCCGCCAATCTCGACGATTGTGCCGTCCATCTGGACCATGGTCACGCCAAGAAGATTATTGGTGGTCACTCCGTATTTCAGACAATGTGCGCCACCGGAATTCATCGCGATATTTCCAGCAATAGCGCATGCCAGCTGAGAAGACGGATCGGGCGCATAAAAGAAGCCGTCGCTTTCCACGGCACCGGTCACACTGAGGTTCGTGCGTCCCGTCTGCACTTTGATGAACCGGTTGTCGTAGTCCGTCTCGATCACATCATTCAATCGGGCCACACCCAGGATCACCGAGTCAGCCGTCGGCAATGCGCCCCCCGCCAGCGACGTGCCGGACCCACGCGGCACAACAGGAACACCTTCCTGATGACAAATCTTCAGAACGGCCGAGACCTCTTCGGTCGACGCGGGCAAAACGGCACAGAGCGGCGGGCATTTATAGGCTGTCAGAGCATCGCATTCATAAACGCGCGTCTGCATCTCATCATCAATGACAGCATCATGGGGCAGCACATCTCGCAGGCGCTGCACAAGGCGCGATTTCAGTCCGAGAACACGCGGATCCGGTGTTGGCATTTCCATCGCAAACCTCCCCTTGAGACAATTGGTAATATTTTATAACCAATTTCCAAAAAATACGCAAGCGATTGTGATTGGCCCGCTTACACTCTTGGATACACTATAGGAGGATGAACGCTTTAGTCACAAACTCTCTTCCATTTGTCTGCGCGGCACTTCTTTGCACAATGACGTCCGCGCAGGCGGATGACGCGGCCGTTGAAGACGTGAAGGTCAAAGGCAACGGATCAAACTGGACGTTTTCGGTCACGATCCGACACGGGGATACCGGCTGGGACGATTACGCAGACGGGTGGCGGGTCCTGGCCGAGGATGACAGCGAACTGGGCATGCGCACGCTGTTTCATCCGCATGTCAATGAACAGCCCTTCACGCGTTCGCTCTCTGGGGTTGCAATCCCGGACGGCACGAACCGCGTCTTTATCCAAGCGCGCACGAACGCGGATGGTTGGGGCGCGGCGCGATACCCTGTCGATCTGCCCGACTAGCGCTCAGATACAGCGCCCGCCGTCCACTTCCATACAGACACCTGTCACCATGCTGGCCTCATCCGAGCAAAGATAGCAGGCCGCGTTGCCCATATCTTCAGGCGTCGAAAACCGCCCTATTGGTATCGTTGAAAGAAACTTCGCGCGCACTTCAGGCGTGTCTTCGCCCATGAACATCTTCAATAAAGGCGTCTCCCCCGCAACGGGGTTAATCGCGTTCACACGCACGCCGTGCGGCGCCAACTCAACGGCCATGCCCTTGGTCGCCGTCGTCATCCAGCCTTTCGAGGCATTATACCAAGACAGGCGCGGACGCGGGCTGACGGCGGCAGTGGACGCGACATTGAGGATCGCCCCTGTCCCGGCGGCTTTCATCAAGGGCACAATGTGGCGCGCGGTGAGATAAACCGACTTGGCATTTACCGCCAGAACCCGGTCGAAATCCTCTTCTGTGATCTCCTCCATCGGCGCGGGCATGTGAGTGGTTCCGGCGTTGTTGACCAAGACATCAATCCGCCCGAACGCTTTCAAGGCCGTTTGGGTCATCGCCTCGACGTCCGCGTTCACGGCAACATTCACCTTGGTCGCGAGGGCGTTCTCGCCCAATTCCGCGGCCAGCGCCTCGGCGCCTTCAAGGTTCATATCGGCGATCAGAACGCGCGCGCCCTCGGCCACGAATTTGCGCACGATGCCTTCGCCAAAGCCCGAGGCCCCACCCGTCACAATTGCACATTTGTCTTTCAATCGCATGTCATCCCCCTACCCGTGCATCGCCGCGACGGTCTTCAACACTGAAAACCCGTAAAGCGCCTCGAACCCTTTTTCCCGCCCATGCCCTGAAAGTCCGGTTCCGCCGAACGGCAATTCCACGCCGCCCCCGGCTCCGTAGTTGTTCAAAAAGACCTGACCCGCGCGCAGCTTTTTCGCCATTCGCATCTGCCGCGCGCCATCGCGGGTCCAGACCGAGGCGACAAGCCCGTAATCCGTGCCATTAGCGATTGAGACCGCTTCGTCTTCGTCCTCGAATGGAATCACGACTTGCACCGGGCCAAAAACCTCATCGCGCGCCAATGTGTGCTCCGGCGCAACGCCTGCAAAAAGCACCGGAGCGACATACGCGCCTCCGGCGGGCGCATCCTCAATGATCCGCCCGGTCGCAGCGCGTTCCAGATCGGCACCTTTTTCGATGAAGCCCTCAACGATCGCCTTTTGACGCGCGGACACCAAAGGCCCAACGTCAAGATCATCCATCGCAGGCCCGGCCACCAATTGCGAATACCGCGCCGCCATCTTCTCGACGACTTCGCCGTAGCGCGCATGATGCACCAAAATCCGCGACGACGCCGAACAGGTCTGGCCCGCGTTTTGAATGCCTGCATTCACCAGGAACGGCAAAGCGGCCTCGATATCGGCATCGTCAAAAACCACCTGAGGCGACTTGCCGCCCAATTCCAGCGTCACCGGCACAACATTCTGCGCCGCCGACGCTTGCACCAGACGCCCGACGCCAACCGAGCCCGTAAACGACAAATGTCGCACGCCCGGATGAGATGTGAGAGCTGCGCCGGCTTCGGCGCCAAGTCCCGGCACAACGTTCAACGCCCCATCTGGCAAGCCGGCCCGGCGGGCCAACTCGGCAAAGGCCAGCGCCGTCAGGCAAGCCTCTTCTGCGGGTTTCAAGACAGCTGCGTTGCCCGTCGCAAGGGCAGCCCCAACCGACCGCCCGATGATCTGCATCGGATAATTCCAGGGCACGATGTGGCCCGTCACGCCGTGAGGTTCGCGCAAGGTATAAACCGTGTAGCCATCAAGATAAGGGATCGTGGCGCCGTGTAGCTTGTCGGCAGCCCCTGCATAGAATTCCATGTAGCGCGCAAGCGAGAGCACGTCCGCGCGGGCCTGCTTCAGCGGCTTGCCCACGTCGAGAGCTTCCAGCGCGGCCAGATGTTCGGTGTTTTCAAGAACCAACTGCCCAATTCGAGCCAGAACGCGCCCTCGCTCAGCGGCCGTGGCCCGGCCCCAGTCGCCATTCAATGCGCGTTCTGCGCTTTCAACGGCAAGCGCGATATCGTCCGCGCCTCCGCGCGCGATCCGGCAAAGCGTTTCGCCGCTGGACGGGTTGGTAAGGGCAATCGTCTCGCGCTGCACGGGGGGTTGCCACGTGCCACCAATCAGGCAATTGGCAGGATCAAGATCAAGCGGCCTCACGCTCATATGCGCCCCCTTAGGTCATCGGTGTCAGACGAGCTTAGACGCTGAACTCATGGCATTGAAGAGCTAACACGCACCTCGGCGAGGCGTTCCACGTGTTCTGCGTCAATTCTGTGATGATGGCACCGAAACGTAGCAAAACCCGGCGCCACGATCTTTCTGATAGTTTCGTATTCTATTGGTTTCAGGCTGAAGTGTCCGGGTCGCGTCGAACGCTCACGGTTACCTGCGCAGCCTCATTTGCAACGCCCGACCGGAAAGCGCAGCGTTGTCACTCGGTGCGCGTTTGAACAAATCCCGACAACCCAAAAAATCTCAACGCTCACCTTTCATCAGGCAGTTGAGTATTCGGTGAGAGTCTGCCAAGGTATAGGCGCTGAGGGGTTACGATTATGTCTGATTTCAATAGGTTGAAGACAACGCTCGCCTATGCGCGGCTGGGTCTTATTTCGCTGTCTGCAGCGGTTGTTCCGATCACCGCCACCGCTCAAGAGCTTTGCGGTGTTGACCTGTTTGAAGGCGAACCAGATGCCGCGAATTTGCTAAATGAGACGTTGGACTTTCTGGATGTCCTTGAAAACAATGGCGTTGTAGCGTTCGATGGAAATGAAGGGCGCTTGTCGATTGGCGCTGCCCGTCAGGCCCTCAGTGAGGGTGTCGGAAGTGCCAGCCTCCTTGCCTGTGTTGTAAACTCCTCTTCGATTGAATTTGCCCTCGGCGCGGAAAATCAGATCATCGGCTGCGATGGCGCGGGCGCACCCTCGCTGTTTCAATCCGGAGGCTCGAACTCTTCTGTGTCGGGCGGGCAATTATTCTGCACCACAGAGATCGTGACCATTTCCAGATTTTTGGGCTCCGAAGCCTGAGGTCCAGAAAAGTTTAGGAAAGCGCACATGATCTCGGCAATTATTCCATTCCGTGATTGGTCGCTGACGCGGCTTGAGACTTGCGTCGCGTTCCTGCGCCAGTTGCCATCCATTTCCGAGATTGTCCTGGTCGATTTCGGCTCCGTCGAGCCAATCTCTGAACTGCCGGGATGCCGTGTCGTCTCGGTGCGGTCGGATCGCTGGTGCTTGTCAGAAGCCAACAACATCGGGATCGCCGAGGCGAAAAACGACGTCATTTTGAAACTCGACGCCGACATGCACATACTGCTCGATAACGATACGCTTGAAGGCCTCGCCCAAACGATCTTAAGCGGAGAGGTGGCCTGCCACGTTCTTCAGACGACAGACTTTGACACCATCAATGGCCAGCGGGCGCGCAAACGGCTGCGCCCGAATTGGAGCGAGGGCATTTCCCTTTTCAGTCGCCCCGTTGTCGTTGAAATCGGAGGTTTTGACAGCAGATATTTCGACTATGGCGGTGAAGACAATGACCTCTGCCAGCGGCTGCGCCGCTATGGCAAACGGGTGAGTGCATTTTGGTCTGAAAAGGTCCTGCACGAAAGACACCCGCCGTCGGATTCCAGAATTCAGGGCAGATTTACAGACAGCCACAAGAAGACACTTCTGGCTGATGCTTCCATCTTTCGCACCCGCCCCTTCCGCTATTCAGACTATGAAAACACAACCGTTTTCGGCCCGGCCATCACAGTTGCCATCTCAACAACCGCGCGTCCAAACCGCAACGCCCATCTGACACACTGCCTGAATGGGCTGGCGGCACAAAGCGTTCAGGATTTCGAGGTTTTGATCTGCGACAACGGATCGCCCGCCGCCTCGCGCCTCTCTCAGGCAAGCCTGCGCAAGTCCTTCCCAACCCTCGACATTCAGGTCTTTTCCCTTGATGAGCCCTCAATCCCGAAGGCGCGGAACCTTATCACCGACCGGGCGCGCGGCTTTTACATAGCCGTTCATGACGACGACGATTTTTCCGTCCCGACACGCTTTGAAGAACAGCTTGAGTGTATAGCCGCCAACTCGGGCGCGCATGGGTGTCATTCGTCCTGGATAGAATTTGACGAGACGAATGGCCGTCTGACCTCATACCTCGGACAGACCCGCAGGATCGACAAGCTTTTCCGAAAGCCCGGCAAAGTCACCCTCCACAGTTCGGGTTTCTATCGCAGGGACGTTCTGGAGCGCATCCGCTATGATGAAACCCTGACGCTTGGGGCAGACTACGATCTGAACATCCGAATGCTTCTGAGTGGCCTTGATATCCAGCATACGCGAAAATTTCACTGCATGCGGCGGCTTCATAGCTCAAGTGTGTCAAGCAATGGATCCACGACACAACGCGTTGTCTCGGATCGCACGAACCGAGCTTACAAGTATTTTCTTGGCGAGCCGTTTCTGGCCGCCATCCGCGATGAAGACGCCGAAAGCCCGTGGATTACCGGCTTTCCAACGATGCACGAGATGCTCGCCTATCTACCGTCAGATTTCGGGGCTTTTCGGATCGACCTGGACCTCGAATCCGCGCTTACGCTCGGTTTTGATCCGATTTTCGGACTTGAGGGGCACGGCAAGACAGGCGCATTTGAGGGCTTGGACTTCATGCCGGCATTCCAAGGGTATGGTCACAACACCAAGTTCGTCATGCGCACGACCCAAGCGCTGACAGCTGGCGCATGTCTGCAAAAGCTCAAGTCTTTCCTCGGCTTAAGGGGCGTCGACGTTGTTTCGGACATCGAGCTTGCAAACCACACCAAGCTTCAAAGCCTTGAAGACATCACCGTTGGCCGTGGCCAGCGCCGTGTCATGTCACGACGCTTTGAAACCATGGCAGAAGCGCTCGCCGCCCTGCCCTCCGGTCTTTTGACGCTTGGACTGGGTCAAATACAGTTTTTTGCGGTCAATCACCCCGAGGCGGGGGTCCATGTGCTCCTTGGCACCTTTGATAACGTGGCGGACCTCGAATATGCGCTGAGGGTGGCAAACTCAGGCTCTGTCGGAGACTTCATGGCCGTCACCAACCGTGGCAAACGCGGGGGGTTCAATGGAACTTAAGTTCGAATACACACCCGAAAGCCAATACTATGTCCTGCGTTTCGAAGCCGGAGCCTATGAAAGCGTGCCGTTCATTCGAGAGCTTCGCTTTTGGGGCGTTGACCGTGTCCCTTGCCCAAGGCTCAGCACGCTTGCTGCTTTGATCGCGCTGAAAGACCATCCAATGCTTGCCGTAACGCTGAGCGGAGTTGCGATTAACCCACCCGTCTGTGCGGCACTGGCGCGCCACTTCGAGGTCGAAATCCACCCCTCGAAGTATGACATCAACCGGCGCGATCTTGCAGGCGGAGACAGAATAGTCGCCCCTGTTCGCCTAAGAGAAGCTGGCGCAGTCTCAGCCGTGATTGAAGGCGCCGAAGAACTTACATGGATCAGTCTGAATGACTTGGGTGGCCCGCTTGGCGGCCTCATCAGAACCAACGTGGACGCCTTTGATCTGAGTGAAAGCGAGAAAAACCTGATTGTTGCCTTGTGCTGCGCCGGCAAGAATGTCGGCCACATCCTGTGCGATCATGATGCGCCGGGCATTGCAGAGACCCTTCATCGGATCGGACTGGAACTGATCGTTCCGCCCGAGGCAGCGCAATACTGATACCTTAACGGGCCAGACGGTTTGGGAACGGTCTTGGGCCTGCGCCGCTCGGTCAATCAGTTCCCTAAACCGGCACGTATCCTGTCAATAACGCTGTCTCGCAGACTGCTGGCGCTGTTGGACGGTGCGGACCGCTGCGAAGACGCCGTGTTTTGGGATCGCGCTCCCACAGATCGACCAGCAAGATATACTTCAAGCGTGCCGGGCTGGGCATCAATTCCAGACGTTGTGAAATCCCTTGGAACCGCATCAAGCCGGGCCGCCAACTGCTCGGCTGCGGCAGACGAGGCCTGATCGTAGTATCGCACCTGGTTCGTCGAAATGCG
>JABDQU010000406.1 GCA_013042105.1 Boseongicola sp. | reverse complement strand
CATACATGTCTCTCTTTAATAAAAGCGCCGCCAAACCGGTTCCCGGATGGCGGCAGCTTGGAAAACCTGTGAGTTATGTAAGCGGCTCATGCGCCGCTCACAAGTCGTTACTCAGCCGCCGACGCGGATGTTACCGTCAGTGATCCGCCCGCCTTCTCGACCGCAGCAATTGCGGACTTGGAAGCGCCGGTCACAGCGATGGTCGCCTTTGCCGAAAACTCACCTTTGGCAAGAACGCGGATACCGTCTTTCTTGCGACGGATCAGACCGCTTTCGATCAGCACATCTTCGGTGATGTCCTTCTTGGCGTCGATCTTCTTGTCGTCGATAAACTTCTGGATCAGGCCAAGGTTCACAACAGAGAATGCCTTGCGGTTCGGCTTGGAAAAGCCGCGCTTTGGCAGACGCTGGTAAAGTGGCATCTGGCCACCCTCGTAGCCAGCGATCGCAACGCCCGAACGGGACTTTTGGCCTTTGATACCACGTCCACCGGTCTTACCAGTGCCCGAACCCGGACCACGGCCAATGCGTTTACGTTTTTTGGTAGCACCGGGATTGTCCCGGAGTTCATTCAGTTTCATGTCGCTTCTCCTTGCCGGATGCGGCCCCCAGCGACGGGAGCGGCCGAACACGGCGTTTTTGATAAGGTTTGCATGACCCATTTAGGGGCCACCGGCGGCGTATAGGGGAACTGGATTGGTGAGGCAAGGGGGTAGGTTTTCTTGTGGGCATTTTATGCAGCGCAGGTCTCTCTGGAACGAGGACCGCTCCGGAACAAAGCCGCCGTTGGAATAAAGGGAGATGGCCGTTGGTTCCCCCCGGCCATCAGAAATTTGCGTTGAACACTGTACGTCTGGAACGCCAGTCCACCAGCCATCAAGAACCCCAGCGCGGCAAATGTGACCATGGACACCGAGCCTGCCGAGATGCCGTAGGCAAGCCAAAGCGCGTTGCCAGCGGATTGAAGACAGTTGCGAGACAGGCTCTGACTACGCGCCAATTCCTCGTTTCGCAGATTGGCTAACAGCTGCGGCAAGGAACTGATAAGTGTGGTCCCCCCTGCGGCAAATCCCAATACTTCGATAAGCGTCATTTCCATACTGTCAGCTCCATCGATAGTGTGGTGCGCGCTCGCCTTTTGCAAAGCGGGTTACATCGGTGAGGTCGACGACAAATGAGATGGCATTGGTGGTCGCCAGAACGATGATCCATGTCTGCAAATCCGAATGCGCCGCGATCTCATCTGCGCGCAGGGCCATCCACGAAAACATTGGAACCCAAAGCAGGTGCCCGACACCCAAAACCCGCGTGAAGCCGATCCGACCGTAAATAACGGCCTGCAACACAACCGAAGCGAGTGTTGTTCCCAGAACAACCTGAGCCTCGATGTGAGTTATGAAATAAAGGCACATCAGGTTGACCCCGACCAACCAGACATTCCAGATCCGGGGCACTGGACGAAACCGCAAAAACACGATTCCAAAAATCTTCAAAACGTTTGTTACGAACTCCATCATCGCTTTTCTCCTGTGTTTGCGTTGATGGTGGAGAGGTACTCGCAGCGTGGCTTGATGCGATACTTCGCGGCGCGTAGTATTCAACTACGTTTCGCGTAGTTAGGAAGAAAAATGAATTACGGCCAGTTCTGTCCGGTAGCAAAATCCGCGGAGATTCTGGGGAACACCTGGTCGCTCCTGATCATTCGAGAGCTGCTTTTGGGAAGCACGCGGTTCTCGCGACTGCAAAAAGGCATGCCACGGATTTCTCCGACAGTTCTCAACACGCGGTTAAAAGAACTGGAGGCAAACGGTGTCATCACGAAACGCCCAATCAGCGGGCAGCGCGGATATGAGTATCAACTGACACCTGCCGGGAAAGAGCTTGCGCCTGTTATTGAATCGCTCGTCGTCTGGGGCATGCGATGGGCCCGTGACGAACTGCGCAGCGACGAGATGGATGTGGCGTTCCTGATGTTCGACATTGAGCGCAACATCCGAACCGACGAGTTGCCGGGTGGCGAGTCCGTGTTGTGCTTTCAGTTCTCAGACCTGAACGAGTACAAGAAATGGTGGGTCGTCTGCGACGGAAACGCGCGAGATCTGTGTTATGAGGACCCTGGCAAAGATGTAACGGCCTATATCTCGACGACATCGCATGAGTTGGTGCGTGTTTGGATGGGGGATGTTCCGCTTGCAGAGGCGCTGTCAAATGAGCGCATTCAGGTCCTTGGAGACAGCCTCGTGTGCCGGAGATTTGGAAAGTGGTTCCCGCTTTCGTCGGCAGCCCATGTTCCGCGCCCGGCACCCCGAATTCCAGCGGCGAAAACAACTCAGTAAAAATTGGCTAAAAGCATACGTGTTTTAGGATGCAGACACTGGTCTAGGCGCGCGCCTCCTCCAATAGCCCCTGAAACGACAAAGGGCGCCCCGATTTCTCGAAGCGCCCTCAAATCTTCCACGAAAAACCCCGGCCTTAGCCGCGTTCTTCGATGATTTCTACCAGATGCGGGATCTTGTTGACCATGCCGCGAACGGACGGTGTGTCCTCAAGCTCACGAGTCTTGTGCATCTTGTTCAGGCCCAGACCAACCAGCGTCGCGCGCTGCTCTTGTGGGCGGCGGATCGGCGAACCAATCTGCTTAACGACGATTGTCTTAGCCATGATCAAGCCTCCTCAGCAGCAGGAGCCGCTTCTGCTGGCGCTTCGTCGCGCTTTGGCAGAATGTCAGCGACCTTCTTGCCACGACGCTGCGCAACCGAGCGTGGGCTCGCCTGCTTGTTCAGGCCATTAATCGTAGCGCGGATCATGTTGTAAGGGTTCTGCGAACCCAACGACTTGGCAACAACGTCCTGAATACCCAGCATCTCGAACACAGCACGCATCGGACCACCGGCGATGATACCAGTACCCGTTGGAGCGGTGCGCATCACAACGCGGCCCGCACCGTGGCGACCGTCGATGTCGT
>JABDQU010000398.1 GCA_013042105.1 Boseongicola sp. | reverse complement strand
ATCCGTGCCGTCCGGCAGTTGGCTAAGCGCTTGACTGCCGAGGTTTGAGGTCAGCACGATCAACGTCTGTTTGAAGTCGACGCGGTGACCCTGACCGTCGGTCAGAACACCGTCGTCGAGGACCTGCAACAGGACGTTGAAGACTTCGGGGTGGGCCTTTTCGACCTCGTCGAACAGGATCACCTGATACGGTCTGCGCCGCACGGCTTCGGTCAGAACGCCACCTTCGTCATAGCCGACATAGCCCGGAGGCGCGCCGATCAGACGGGCGACCGAGTGCTTTTCCATGAACTCGGACATATCGATCCGCACCATCGCGCTTTCGTCGTCGAAAAGATATTCGGCAAGCGCCTTGGTCAGTTCGGTTTTACCGACACCGGTTGGGCCAAGGAAGAGGAACGAGCCCAAGGGTCGATTTTCGTCCTGAAGCCCGGCACGCGCACGGCGCACGGCGTTTGAAACCGCTTTGACGGCTGGCCGCTGACCGACGACGCGCTTGGCAAGCTCGTCTTCCATACGCAGAAGCTTTTCGCGTTCGCCTTCCAGCATCTTGGAGGTCGGGATACCGGTCCAGCGCTCCACGACTTCGGCGATCTGCTCGGGGCGGACCGCTTCTTCAACCATGAGGTCGTCTTGGGACTCGGCTGTCTCAAGTTGCTTTTCCAGACCCGGGATAACGCCATAGCTCAGCTCGCCTGCGCGTTGCAGGTTGCCTTCGCGTTTGGCCTGATCCAACTCGGCACGGGCGCGATCAAGCTTCTCCTTGAGATCACGCGCACCTTCCAGCTTGTCGCGTTCAGCCTGCCACTTGGCAGTCATTTCGGACGAGGTTTCCTGAAGATCCGAAAGCTCCTTTTCAAGCTTTTCAAGCCGATCCTTCGAGGCTTTGTCGTCCTCTTTCTTCAGGGCTTCGGCTTCGATCTGCTTTTGCAGGATCTCGCGGTCCAGCGCGTCAAGTTCTTCGGGCTTGCTGTCGACCTCCATGCGCAGACGGCTGGCGGCTTCGTCCATCAGGTCGATGGCTTTGTCCGGCAGGAAGCGGTCGGTGATGTAGCGGTTCGAGAGCGTCGCCGCCGCGACAAGGGCCGCGTCCGAGATGCGAACACCGTGGTGCAACTCATACTTTTCCTTGATGCCGCGCAGGATCGAGACCGTATCGGTTTCGGTTGGCTCATTGACGACAAGTGGCTGGAAGCGACGCGCAAGGGCGGCGTCTTTTTCGACGTGCTTGCGGTATTCGTCCAGCGTGGTTGCGCCGATACAGTGAAGTTCACCGCGTGCCAGGGCGGGCTTCAGAAGGTTAGACGCATCCATCGCGCCATCGGCTTTGCCTGCACCAACAAGCGTGTGCATTTCGTCGATGAACAAGATGATTTCACCTGCGGCGGCAGTAACTTCGGAGAGAACGGCTTTCAGGCGTTCTTCGAATTCGCCACGGTATTTCGCACCCGCAATCAGTGCGCCCATATCGAGGGACAGAAGTTGCTTGTTGCGGAGGCTTTCAGGCACGTCACCGTCGACGATGCGCATGGCGAGGCCCTCGGCAATGGCGGTTTTACCGACACCGGGTTCACCGATCAAAACGGGGTTGTTCTTGGTGCGACGGGACAGAACCTGCATGGCGCGACGGATTTCTTCGTCACGGCCAATGATGGGGTCGATTTTGCCGTCGCGAGCCGCTTCGGTGAGGTCGCGCGCATACTTTTTCAGAGCGTCGTAGCCTTCTTCGGCAGAAGCTGTGTCGGCAGTGCGGCCCTTGCGAACGTCATTGATCGCGGCGTTCAGCTTTTGGGCAGTCACGCCGCCAGCATCGAGCGCCTCTTTCGCCTTGGATTTAGTTACGGCGAGCGCGGTCAAAATACGTTCGACCGGCACGAAGCTGTCACCTGCTTTTTTGGCAAGCTTCTGGGCTTCGTCGAGGATCTTAGCGGTCTGTTGATCCATGTAAGTCTGACCAGCGTCGCCGGTCACTTTGGGGATCTTGCCAAGCGCGGTTTCAACGGCTTGCGCCACACGCTCGGGCGCGCCGCCTGCGGCTGTGATGAGGTTCGCCGCAAGGCCCTGGTCATCGTCCAGCAAAGCTTTGAGCAAGTGTTCGGGCGCCAGTTTCTGGTGGCTTTCCCGCATTGCGATCGTCTGTGCAGCCTGCAAAAAGCCGCGCGACCGCTCGGTGAACTTCTCTAAGTCCATGGGTCTCTCCTTTTAAAGCGCCCGATGTGCTGCACCCGCTTGGCGGCATGCGTTTTTTGGGCCTTGAGAGGTATATGGGGAGAGCTGTAGAGCGGCTCAAGACCTTGCCCTTATTTCTGTGGCGCGATAGGTCCGCCGCATGACCCAAGCAG
>JABDQU010000395.1 GCA_013042105.1 Boseongicola sp. | reverse complement strand
GGCCAAGGCGAAGCGGGCGTTTAATCTGGCGAACTTGCGCCATGATTTTTACGACCTCGCTCCGTTTTCAGATGTGGCGGCTTCGCCGGCCATTGGCGATGTCACGCCGGGGACGGATCGCCGCTGTGAGGTTGCTTTTGACGGAGATTACGGGGAGCGCGCCGCCGAGAGGGCTGTAACGGCGTTGGCGCAGGAGGGTATTCTGACCGAGGCCACCCTGCCCCCGACACACGTTGACGCTGCAACGGACGGCACCGTCTTGCTGGCCGCGCGTCAACTCAATCCGCAACGTATTGCCGTCGTGCATGTGGGCACCCGCCCAGGGCCTGACGGTATCGAAACATTTATGACTGTAGAACGGCTTCGGCCGCAACAATAGGGAACTGCAAAATGGCTGTCCTCGTCGACGAAAACACAAAGGTAATCTGTCAGGGCTTCACGGGCTCGCAGGGGACATTTCACTCTGAGCAGGCGATTGCTTATGGCACCAAAATGGTCGGCGGTGTGACGCCGGGCAAAGGCGGTATGAGCCATCTTGATCTGCCGGTGTTCAACTCATGCCATGAAGCGGTTGCCAAGACCGGCGCAAATGCGAGCGTGATTTACGTGCCGCCGCCCTTTGCGGCGGACTCGATTTTGGAAGCGCTGGATGCGGAAATTCCTTTGATCGTGGCGATCACGGAAGGCATTCCGGTTCTTGACATGATGCGGGTGAAGCGCGCCTTGGAGAATTCGTCGTCAATCTTGATCGGGCCGAACTGCCCCGGTGTGATTACGCCAGATGCGTGCAAGATCGGCATTATGCCGGGTCACATTCACAAGCGTGGCTCGGTTGGGGTTGTATCCCGCTCAGGCACTTTGACTTACGAGGCCGTTAAGCAAACTACGGATGTAGGTTTGGGTCAGTCGACTTGTGTGGGGATCGGTGGTGATCCGATCAAGGGGACTGAGCATATCGACGTGCTGGAGTGGTTCCTGGCGGATGACGAGACCGAGAGCATCATCATGATTGGCGAGATCGGTGGTTCGGCGGAAGAAGAAGCCGCGCAATTCCTGGCAGATGAGAAGAAGAAGGGCCGTTGGAAGCCAACGGCTGGGTTCATTGCCGGCCGCACGGCACCTCCGGGACGTCGGATGGGTCATGCGGGCGCGATTGTTGCGGGCGGCAAAGGTGGCGCTGACGACAAGATCGAAGCGATGAAGCTGGCCGGGATCGTTGTGGCGGAAAGCCCGGCGGGTCTGGGCGAGGCTGTTTTGGAAGCGATTGGGTAGACGGCGCACGGCGGGAGTGGAGCCACGGAAACGATGCGATGAAGAAGACACTCAGACTAATGTCGGCGTTTCTTTTGGCCTGCTCGCTTTGCGGGACGGCCTTCGCTGACACGTTCGGCCCCCTTCGTGGCACGACATATGGGTCGGGTGGGTCGTCGGTTGTAGTGTTTCTGCATGGCGATGTGTCTCGTGGTGGGCCTGCGACCTACCACAACGCCGTGATGCGCGAGATGGCGCAGAAGGGCGTGACGGCGATTGCATTGCTGCGTCCGGGATACAGTGACGGTATCCAGACAAGCTCGGGCACCAACCATGAGCGGCGCGATCAATATACCGAAGAGAACAACGATCTTGTGGCTGGCGCATTGACATCGATCCGCGAAAGGCACCCGGGCAAGCGATTGGTCGTTGCCGGTCATTCCGGGGGCGCGGCTCAGCTCGGTGCGATTGTCGGGCGGTATCCCGGTTTGGTAGACAGTGCGATCCTGATTGCCTGCCCATGCGATATCAAGACATGGCGGGCGAAGTGGCGGCCCTTTCCGCGCAGCGAAAAACAATCACCGATCAAGTTTGCGAGTTCGATTGGAGCGGATACGCGCGTGATCGCGATCACTGGCGCGGATGACGACAATACATTCCCCGGGCTGGCTGAAGCCTATGTCGCCAAAGCAAAGGCGGCCGGCACGCCTGCCGAGTTCATTGAACTTTCCGGCGCAGATCACTGGAACAACAAACTTCATAGCGCGGTTATCGATTTGATGACCACGGAAGCGACGAGGTAATCCCATGACCGAACAATCTCCGAACGACATCTTCAAGGCCTCATCCTTCCTGCAAGGCCACAATGCCGAGTATATCGAGCAGCTTTATGCCCGGTATGCCGAAGACCCGAATGCGGTTGATGAGGCATGGGGCGCTTTCTTCAAAGAGCTTGGGGATGCGGGTGTGGATGCTCAGGCCGAGGCCGCGGGGCCGTCTTGGGCGCGCGCCGATTGGCCGCCGCAGCCGAGCGATGAGTTGACTGCTGCTCTGGATGGGCAGTGGGGCGATTTGGGGCCCAAGGCGGCGGCGACAGCGGCGGCCAAGATTGGGGCGAAGGCGGCTGAGAAAGGTGTCACGGTCAGTGAGGATCAGATCAAGCGGGCGGTACTGGATTCGATCCGCGCATTGATGATCATCCGGGCGTATCGTATTCGCGGACATCTGGTGGCCGATCTTGATCCATTGGGGATGCGCGATCAGACGCCGCATCCCGAGCTTGACCCGAAGTCCTATGGATTTTCGGATGCCGACATGGATCGCCCGATTTTCATTGATAACGTGCTGGGTCTCCAAATGGCTTCAATGCGCGAGATCATCGCAATCGTGAAGCGCACGTATTGCGGCACTTTTGCGCTGCAATACATGCATATTTCGAACCCAGAAGAAGCCGGATGGCTGAAGGAACGGATTGAGGGGTATGGCAAGGAAATTGCCTTTACCCGTGAAGGTCGAAAAGCGATCCTGTCAAAGCTGGTCGAGGCCGAAGGGTTCGAGAAGTTCCTGCATGTGAAATACATGGGCACCAAGCGATTTGGTCTGGATGGGGGCGAAAGCCTTGTGCCGGCGATG
>JABDQU010000059.1 GCA_013042105.1 Boseongicola sp. | reverse complement strand
GTTGAACACGAAGCGGATGTCGAAGGCGCTTGGAAGTGCTGCTTCGATCTTGGCCAGCTCGGCCTCGCCGAAGCCATGCCCGACCAGCGAGGTGTGGTTGATGCCGGGCGCGTTGCCGATGGTGCCGTGGCCGACCGCGTAGGAGATGATTTCCTCGATCTGGGCCGAGCCGTAGCCTTGCTTTTCAAGGGCAGCAGGCACCGATTGGTTGATGATCTTGAAGTAACCGCCGCCGGCCAGCTTTTTGAACTTCACGAGCGCGAAGTCAGGCTCGATGCCGGTGGTGTCGCAGTCCATGACGAGGCCGATGGTGCCGGTTGGCGCGATGACCGTGGCTTGCGCGTTGCGGTAGCCGTGCTTTTCGCCAAGGCTGAGGGCTTCGTCCCAGCTGGCTTTGGCCAGTTCAACGAGGCGCTGGTCGGGGCAATTGGCGTGATCGAGGGCCACCGGGTTAACATTCATTAACTCATAACCGTCGGTTTCGCCGTAGGCCGCGCGACGGTGGTTGCGCATAACGCGCAACATGTGGTCGGCGTTTCTGGCGTGGCCCGGGAAGGCGCCAAGTTCGCCCGCCATTTCGGCGGAAGTGGCGTAGGACACACCGGTCATGACGGCTGTGAGGGCACCGCACAGGGCACGGCCTTCGTCGCTGTCATAGCTGTAGCCCATGTTCATCAGAAGGCCGCCGATGTTGGCATAGCCCAGACCAAGGGTGCGGAAGTCATAGGACCGCTGCGCGATTTCCTTGGATGGGAACTGGGCCATCATGACGGAAATTTCGAGCGTGACGGTCCAGAGGCGGGTTGCGTGGACGTAGTCGTCGGCCTGGAATTCACCGTCTTTGTAGAAGGTGAGCAGGTTCATCGAAGCGAGGTTACAGGCCGTGTCGTCAAGGAACATGTATTCCGAGCACGGGTTCGAGCCGCGGATTGCGCCGTCCTCCGGGCAGGTGTGCCAGGCGTTGACGGTGTCGTGATACTGGATGCCGGGATCGGCGCAGGCCCATGCGGCGTGGCCGACCTGTTCCCACAGATCGCGGGCTTTGATGGTCTTGGCGACCTCGCCGTCTTTGCGGCGGACCAGCTCCCAGTCGGCGTCGTCTTTGACAGCCTTCAGGAAGGCGTCGGTGACACGGATCGAGTTGTTGGAGTTCTGGCCGGAGACGCTTGAGTAGGCTTCCGAGTCCCAGTCGGTGTCGTAGGTCGGGAATTCGATCGAGGCGTAACCCTGACGTGCATAGTCAAGCACGCGCTTGATGTAAGTCTCGGGGATTGCTGCCTTTTTGGCGTCGCGCACGGCGGACTTGAGCGTGGGATTCGAGGCGGGATCGTAGGCACCTTCCTCGGTTCCGTCGAAAGCTGCGATGGCGGCGAAGATGGCGTTGAGCTTTTGCTCGTGCATCTTGGAGCCGGCGACGATGGAGGCCACTTTCTGCTCTTCGATGACCTTCCAGTTGATGAATTCCTCGATATCGGGGTGGTCGGCGTCGACGATGACCATCTTGGCCGCGCGGCGTGTTGTGCCGCCGGATTTGATGGCACCGGCTGCGCGGTCACCGATTTTGAGGAAGCCCATGAGGCCGGAGGATTTGCCGCCGCCGGACAGGGATTCATTGGCGGCGCGCAGGCTGGAGAAGTTCGTGCCAGTGCCCGAGCCATACTTGAAGAGGCGCGCTTCGCGGACCCAGAGGTCCATGATGCCGCCTTCGTTGACGAGGTCGTCGGCGCAGGACTGAATGAAGCAGGCGTGCGGCTGTGGGTGCTCGTAAGACGAGGTCGACTTCGTCAGCTTGGCCGTTTTGTAATCGACGTAGAAGTGACCCTGTGCCGGGCCGTCGATGCCGTAGGCCCAGTGCAGGCCGGTGTTAAACCACTGTGGCGAGTTCGGCGCGGCACGCTGGGTGGCGAGCATATAGCGCATTTCGTCGAAGTAGGCTTGGGCGTCAGCTTCTTTAGTGAAGTAGCCGCCCTTCCAGCCCCAGTACGCCCATGCGCCTGCGAGGCGGTCAAAGACCTGACGGGCGGAAGTTTCGCCTGTGAAGCGTTCGTCTTCGGGCAGCTTTTCGAGAGCTTTGGTGTCGGGGACCGAGCGCCAGAGGAACTCGGGAACGCCCTTTTCCTTAACCTTCTTTAACGCGGCGGGAACGCCAGCTTTGCGGAAGTACTTTTGCGCGATGACGTCAGAGGCCACCTGGCTCCAGGACGTGGGCACTTCGACGTTGTCGAGTTTGAAGACGATCGTGCCGTCGGGATTGCGGATTTCGGACGCTGTGTGCGTGAACTCGAGCGACGCATATGCGTCTTTTCCAGCCTTCGTAAAGGAACGATCTATTTTCATTAACTTGCCCCGTGGTAGGTCGTTTGGTTCCTGGCGCGCCTTTGGCTTACGCCGCTTATTTCGTGCCGGTCAGGGCGAGAGACATACCTTCATCGGAGCGTGGCCCACGCTATACAGACCACGTCATCGCCCTTGGGGGAGCGTTTGTGAGTTGGGTGTCATCCCTGTGCCGCGACCACTAGATATTGTGGCTCTCTGACCGGCTTGCACAAACTGGAGCATGTGCACCCTCACAGTCAACGGGGTTTTTTACAAATCCGTGAAGTTTTTTCGGTTGACGGTCAGGGCGTATCAGGCAGGGCGATTCTGCATCTGCCGTGGGGGAAACGACCACCGGGATGGGCGCGATGAGGCTTGATCGGATAAATCCTTTAAATGGCAATCCGCTAGCGGAAGTTGTTGAGGCTTGGGGTGTCCACGGGAGGCCTACGACTCAGCGTAAAAGCGCGACGCGCGTCATTTTACGTTGGACCATCCGTTAACGAAGGTTAACGCGAGCGTGGCCTTCGGGCCGCGGTCAACACTGCAAAATGTGCCAAGGAAATGGGCAACACTAGATGTTGTGTCCTGATTTCACGATTTTGCGGCTGGAGGTGGTGGTGGTCGGGGCGGAGAGATTCGAACTCCCGACCCTCTGTTCCCAAAACAGATGCGCTACCAGGCTGCGCTACGCCCCGACGGGTTGCTGATTAGCCGCGTTTTTTGGCGGGTGCAATCCTGCATTTCAGTTAATTTTCGTCTTCGCAGCCCCAAACGGCATTTTCTCCGATGGCGGGGTGCCTGAGGACGCTGCCTTCGTCGATTCCAAAGAGAGCAGAGAGGCCCGCGTTGATCTCGAGCACGTATTGAATGTTGTCACCACCCGGGATGGCGGTTTCGTCCAGCGGGATCGCGTTTTCATGGACGCGCTGCACGGTGCCGGTGTCATCGAGGAAGATCATGTCGAGGGGGATAAGCGTGTTGCGCATCCAGAAGGCGACGCGCTGGGGATGGTCGTAAACAAAAAGCATTCCGGTGCTGCGCGCCATGCTTTCCCGGTTCATCAGGCCCTGCGAGCGTTCGGCGGGATCATCGGCGACTTCGACCGTGAAACGCGCCTGCCCCCAGTCCCCCTTGAGATCGACGCGGGTTTCAGAACACGCAGAAAAGGCCGCCGTTGCGGTCGCGATCGTGGTCATAAAGGTTAAGAGAGCGGTGCGGGTCACTCGTCAGTCTTTAACGCGGCTTCCCAGCTGGTCACTTGCATGGCCATGCGGCCACGTTTGCCGTCAACGACACGCAACGACACAGCTTCGCCCGGTTGCAGGTCAGCAAGACCTGAGCGGCGCAGAACTTCGACGTGGAGAAACACATCTTCGTCGCGCGCAAACACATTGGCAAACCCAAAGCCCTTGGCCTTGTCGAACCATTTCACGCGGGCAGGTTCCAATGGGAGAGACAGATCGACGGCTTCCGCGATCTCGCTGTCCATATCGTGTTCATCGACTTCTTCACCGGCAGGCGGCGCAATCGCGAGCACTTCGACAGCCTGAACGCCCCGCGCGGTTTCCTGCACAATGACTTCGATCCCCGCCGCATCAGCGACCGAGGATTGTCCAAAATTTCTAAGCACGTTTGCATGGAGCAGGATATCCGGGCCGCCTTCATTGGCCACGACAAATCCAAAACCCTTTGACGGGTCAAACCACTTAACGGTGCCTGAGACACGTGTCCCGTCTTCTTCGGCGTCCGACATTTCTAACATCATCCCTCGAGCCTTTGGCCCCTTTTGACGCGAGTTTGGGCCATCGTGTCGCACCATTGCAAGGGTAAATATTGGTTTTTGTTAATGTTCTTAATGCAACGGCGTCATGGTGCCAGCCGTGTTGCAAGCCAAGCACGCTTGTCGTCGCCTTGGGTAAACCGAAACCTGTCATGCAACCTGAAGGCGCCATCGGCCCAAAGCTCAATCTCGACGGGTTTGATGCGGAAACCGCCCCAATGAGGTGGTCGTTTCGGGTTAAGCCCTTGCAGCGCGCCCTGTTTTGCGACCTCGGCCATCAGGGTGGCGCGGCTCTTCAAGGGGCGTGATTGTTCAGAGGCCCAGGCCCCAATGCGGCTTTCGAGCGCGCGGGAGTTGTAATAGGCGTCGGCCTTTTCGCCCTCCTCGCGGGTCACATGGCCGCGCACGCGCACCTGACGGCGCAAAGATTTCCAATGCAGCACAAAAGCGGCCTTGGGCGTGGCGGCAAGTTCCTGGCCCTTGGCGCTGTCATAATTGGTGTAAAAGACGAAGGCGTCGTCTTCGATGTCCTTCAAAAGCA
>JABDQU010000392.1 GCA_013042105.1 Boseongicola sp. | reverse complement strand
TGCCAATCCAGTAGTAGACGCCAGCGAAGATACAGAACACCGCTCCGAGGCTCATCACGTAGTGGAAGTGTGCGACCACGTAGTAGGTGTCGTGGTAGACGCGGTCCACAGCTGCCTGCGACAGAACGATGCCTGTGACGCCGCCAAGCGTGAAGAGGAAGAGGAAGCCGAATGCGTAGAGCATAGGTGTTTTGAACTCGACCGAGCCGCCCCACATGGTGGCGATCCAAGAGAAGATTTTAACACCTGTCGGCACCGCGATGACCATGGTTGCCAGCATGAAGTAGGTCTGCTGGCTGAGCGACATGCCGACCGTATACATGTGGTGCGCCCACACAACGAAGCCGAGCGCGCCGATGGCAATCATCGCCCAGACCATCGGCATGTAGCCGAAAATGGGTTTGCGGGCGAACGTCGCGATGACGTGGCTGATGAGGCCAAAGCCGGGCAGGATGATGATGTAAACTTCCGGGTGTCCGAAGAACCACAGGATGTGCTGGTAGAGAACCGGGTCTCCGCCGCCTGCGGGATCAAAGAACGTGGTGCCGAAGTTACGGTCTGTCAGCAGCATCGTGATGGCGCCTGCAAGCACCGGAAGTGCCAGAAGGATGAGCCATGCGGTGACGAAGATCGACCATGCAAACAGCGGCACTTTGAAGAGTGTCATGCCCGGTGCGCGCATGTTGAGGAAGGTCGTGATCATATTGATCGCACCAAGGATCGAGCTTGCGCCCGATAGGTGCACCGCGAAGATTGCGAGGTCCATGGACCAGCCGCCTTCGGTGGTCGAAAGCGGTGGATAGAGCACCCAGCCAACGCCTGAACCCAGTTGGCCGTTGCCGCCCGGAGAGACGACAGAGGCGATGGCAAGCGACGTACCGGCAACGTAGAGCCAGTAGGACAGGTTGTTCATCCGCGGGAAGGCCATGTCCGGTGCACCGATGTGCAAGGGCATGAAATAGTTGCCAAAACCGCCGAAAAGGGCCGGGATCACGACGAAGAACATCATCAGGATGCCGTGGCCTGTGATCAGCACGTTCCAGAGGTGGCCGTTTGGCGTACAGGTTGCTGCCGAGTCAGCGATCATGCGCGCGCCTTCAAGGCACATATACTGAACGCCGGGGTCTTTCAGTTCCATCCGCATGTAAACGGTGAATGCGACGGCGATGAAGCCGACGAACCCGGATGTGAACAGATACAGAATACCGATATCTTTGTGGTTGGTGGACATGAACCAGCGGGTGAAGAAACTCCGCTCGTCGTGTCCCTCGTGCCCGTGCGCTGTAGCGTCGGCCATGAAGTGCCTCCTAGATTCCCATTTTTGGGGAGATTCCTCGCCCCACTTGGACACGTTTCTAAAGGCAGGCGCGGTGTGGGGCAATGATGGAAGTGATGCAAAAAGCGGGATTTTTTGTCACGGGGGGCGGAAGGAGCAGGCGAAGGGGCCTGTGGCGGGAGATTTATTGCGTGATGTGGTCCGGATGCATGACACGCGGGTGTTTCGTGGCGGCGTAAAAGCGGGGTCAGATATCAAGGAGAGATGATATGGACCCGATACATTTTCTAACCCTGAGCGCGCCGATGGCGGCTCGGCACCGGCCTGCAACACGTCAGGACATCGACAGGTTCTATCAAAGTGACGACTGGAGTGTGGTTTGGCGGATGAGGGCTGCGTTTCGCGGGGTGGTGAGGTTTGGTCGTAGGATAGGGATGGCGCGCAGCGCAAAGCGCGGGACGTCTGCAATTGCCCGGTCTGTTCCGGCTGAGTAGGGTCGCGGAGAGAGCGGAGACCCTATGACCACATCAAATTTGCGAGCCACAAAGGACGCCGACGCTATCCGCGCGGTGGTGCATGAGGAAACGGCGGCGTTCTTTGCCAAAGACTTCGCGCGTTGGGCGGCGTGTTTTCTGCACGCGCCGCGCACGCAGGATATCTATGTCACCAAGGGGCGCGGCGTAGTGATCGCGCGCGGTTGGGATGACATGGCGGCGTCGATGAAGCAGCTGATGGAGGACAATCCGCGGGTTTTTGAAGGGGCGTATGAGAAATACGATTTCGAGATTTCGGTGTCAGGCGACATGGCCTGGACGACGTTCAACACGCGGGCGGGGCCGGAAAGTAGCGGGCGGTATCGCTCGGCGGAGGTGTTTGAGACGCGGATTCTTGAGCGCGTCGATGGAAAATGGCTGATCGTCTATTCGAGTGTGGCTGTTCTGCGCGAGCCGCGCGATGGGCCTCCGATCATTCAGGTGGACGGCGATGGTCGGGTGATCTGGGCGTCGGAGAAGACGCTTGCGCAGTTGGAGCAGTTTGGTGGGTTGACTGTGTCGGCGGGTAAGTTGCGTGCGCAGGACCCGAGATGGGACGCCGAATTGCAGGCGGCAATCGCGCGGGCTTCGGGGATGCGGCACGTTTGGGACAGTGGCTTTTCAGCTGGTGGAAACAACCAGTTTCATTTCCCCTGTATTCTGGGCGACCGCGAGGGGGTGCTGCATTGCACGGTGTTCGTGATGGACGGGATGATCAATGTGTCGTTTGACGATGACGCATTGATTGGTGGAAGGATCGAGGCGGCGGCGGCGATCTTTGGATTGTCGGAGGCGCAAAAGCGCCTGGCGCATGAGGTGTCGAACGGGTTGGGGTTGACGGACGCGGCTCAGGCTTTGGGAATTTCGGTGAATACGGCGCGCACGCATCTGACCCGGATTTATGCGAAGACGGGGGTGAATTCGCAGGTGGCGTTGGTCAGGATGCTGATGTCGATGGCGGCGTTGCCGTATCAGGCTTGAGCTTTGCGGGCCGCGTGTTTGGCTTCGCGGTCTTCGCGCTGTTGCTTCAGCATGGCAGCATAACGCGGGGCAAAATACTTGGTGAAAGTGCGCACTTCGGGGCGTTTGTGGGCCTGAGGTGAGGTGATGAGCCAGGTGAAGACCGAGAATTCCTCCATCGGTTCGAGACAGACATTCAGGTTTGGAGTGTCCCCGGCGAGGCCGACGCCCATCGGTCCGATGCCGAAGCCGCTCATAACTGCCGCGACAACGCCCTGATAGGTATCGCATTCCATGACAAGCTGGTCCGGGGTGATGCGGTCAGTGATGAAGTTTCGCAGTTTGCTCATACCGCCGCTCATCAGGATGAACTTGTGCCCCGCGAAGTCATCCGGCGAGGCGGGGCATCCGTGTTTTTTGACATAGCTATCAGAGGCGTAAAGCGTGACTTGGGCCTGTGAGATCTTGCG
>JABDQU010000390.1 GCA_013042105.1 Boseongicola sp. | reverse complement strand
GGCCAATCCGGGCAAGTTTTCCTACGTGAAGCCGCCGCATTTTATCGGCAATACGTTTGTGCAAGCTGCAGTCTACGCACACAATCCAGACGGCACCGGTGCAGTTCCGTTCCAAAACTCTATCGATGAGCTTGGAGCCGCGGAACTTGCCCGTCTGATCAAGCCGGGGATGGAGTACCTTAAGTCAATCGATCCGCTTCTTCTTGGAGCTTCCGGCGGCAATGCGCGCTATCCTGAGGATCCAACGGCGTTGAACGGCATGTTCCTGAACGGAGAAATCGATTTCGCCTGCAATTTTGGACTTTATGGCGTCGCGATCGGACTGCGAGATGGAACTTTCCCAGAGGGCGCCGAGCAGTTCATCTTTCCTGAAGGCAACATGATCAAAAACAAGAACTATCTTGTTATTCCAGGGAACGCGCCAAATCCGGCAGCCGCGTTAGTCATGACCAACTACATGGCATCGGTCGAAGCGCAGGCTTCTAAGCTGGAGATTGCGGGCATGCCTCCTGGCATTGATCCATGGACGCTGAGCGACGATGAAGTTGCCCAATTGACGGATGCATCGCCCGGTTTCGTCGGTATCACGCAGGCTGAACTGGACGCAAATACGGCTCCTGATACCAACGCCACTCTGGTCGATGTGATCGAGGCAACGTGGCTGGAGTATATCGAACGCGATAGCGCGGACTCGATTGAGGAAATCGTTGAGCGTGCGGTTTCAAACCTGAACTGAAGTAGACGCGGCGGGCCTGGCATACGCCGGGCCCCCGATCCATTCCAAGGATGCCTGACGTGAAAACAACAGAGCTTGCCCGCCACAAGCGTGAACGTTTGTTGATGTGGTTCCAGCTTTTGCCGGTAATGACCGTGCTGACGGTGCTGTTTGGTGGAGCATTGCTCTTGGGCATCATGCAATCGCTTGGGTTTGCGCCTTGGTTCGGTGTGAATACGTTTCCGGACTCGACCTATTTCCGCGCACTCTGGGGAAGCAGTTCCTTTTGGCAATCTCTTTGGTTGACCCTGTATTACGCCATCGCAGCGACCGTGATCTCGTTAGTGCTGGGCATTCTTTTGGCGATGGCAATGGTGCGCACTTTCCCAAGCAAGACGCTCTACAAGTATCTATATAAGCTTCCCCTAATGATCCCATATACGGTCGGAATTGCTCTGGCAGTCATCATGCTGGGCAATGGTGGAATGCTGTCGCGACTGATGGCTTTCGGTGGCTTCATTGATGACCCCGCGCAGTTTCCCCAGATCCTCAAGACCCATATGGGGTGGGGTATCATCGCCGTATATGTCTGGAAGCAGACGCCTTTCGTGGCGCTTACGATCTATGCTGTCCTTTTGGGTGTGGGGCGCGAAACCGAAGAGGCCGCCGCGATCCTTGGTGCGAGCAAGCGTCAGATTTTCTTTCAGGTGACATTCCCGCAAATCATGCCAGGGATTGTGTCGTCAACGTTGATCATCTTTGCGTTTAACATTGGCGCGTTCGAGGCCCCATTTATCTTGGGCGGAGGTTTCCCGGATACCTTGCCGGTCGTTGCATGGCGCTTTTTTAATGACGCAGACTACACACTACAGCTTCAGGGTATGGCGACGGTCGTCTCGATTGCTTTGATCGCTGGAGTCATCCTTTACACATACCTGGCGATTTATCGCAGATATGAACGTCGGATCGGGCGGCATTGACCATGGCGAACCGCAAATCTTCAACCATCGCGCTTAGTGATCGCCTATCGCCGTTTCAGAAAATTTACCTCTGGTTGATTGCGGGCTTCATTCTTGGGCCCTTCATTCCGTTAATCATTCAGAGCTTTGCGTTCCGTTGGGCATGGCCGGATTTATTGCCGGGAACATGGTGGTTGGAGCAACGCGAGAAATCGATACTTCCGCTGGCATGGGACTATGTGATCTCTCCTTACAGTCAGGTTTGGGAAGCAACGCTAAACACCGTCTTTATCGGTAGCGTTGTGACGGCAATCTGCCTTGTGATTTGCTTGCCCGCAGCCCGTGTACTTGCCCGCGAGAACTTCCGGGGCAAACCAGCTTTTGAGTTTTTTCTTTCCATGCCCCTGATCGTGCCTGAGGCGGCGATCGGTATCGCGCTTTTGATGATCTTCATCCAGATTGGTTTGGCTGGAAGCTATTTTGGCATCATTATCGTCCATTTGATCCCGACAATCCCCTACATGATCCGGATGCTAACTGCAGTTTATCAGGGCCTTGGCAAGGACTTTGAGGAACAGGCGATGATCCTTGGCGCAAGCCGATGGCAGGTGATGCGTATGGTGACGCTTCCGATGCTGTTGCCTGGCGTCGTCGCGGGTGCATTGTTCACGTTCCTTGTCTCGACCAACATTTTTCTGCTGACATTCTTTATGGGGCAGGGAAAAATTGTGACCTTGCCCACGCTGTTGTTTTCAAAAATTGCGGGTGGAACCCTCGACGCGTCCGCCGCTGGGATCACGCTGGTCGTGACCATTCCGGGGATCATTTTGCTGCTCATAACCGAGCGATTTATCAAGGAAGAGGCCTTTGGAAAGGGTTTCGGCAACTAGGAGAGCTGCGCATGTCATCGCTAGAAGAAACCGTTCGGAGATTTCCCAAGCTTGAACCCAAGCTCATGGAGACGCGTCTTGGTCGGCCTGGCCCGAGGCCTCGTGTGATCATAGACACGGACACCGCGAACGAGATCGATGATCAATATGCGCTTGCCTGGGCTTTGATGTCTCAGGACCGTATGAAACTGGAAGGGGTTACTTCCGCGCCTTATTCGTTCCTCCATCATCGCGATGGCCTTTATCAAGCCGTCGATGCAATTCAATCCGGTTCGATATCCGACCACGACAAGGCCTTTATCGGTCCCTTCGCGGGGTGGGCCGAGCGGCTCCTTGCGGACGGTCGGACGGCGGATGACATTGAGTTCGTGACGCCCGATGTGGGTGAACTGCGATCTTATGAGGAAATTCTGCGGGTGTTCGAAGCCTGTGGAGAAGCGGCTGAAGGGAAGGTCTTCCGAGGGTCTCCGGCGCATCTCTCGGACTATGACAAACCAATTGAGTCAGAGGCTGCGCACTTTATCATTGAACAGGCACGCAAACGAGATGAAGGACCGGTCTATATTCTGGCAATGGCTGCGCTGCCCAATATCGGCTCGGCCTTATTGATGGCACCCGACATCATCGACAATATCGTCGTTGTTTGGACGTCGGGTTTCCCCAGTTATGCACCGTTTTCGAACCAGCCGTCGCTAAACTTGGTTCAGGACCAGATGTCATCTCGGTTGATCTTCGAATGCGGCGTGCCGCATGTCTATTTGCCGGGTTATCACGTCGGGGCTCAACTGACGATTTCACTGCCTGAAATGCGGGACTTTGTGAAAGGGAAGGGAGCAATTGGAGACTATCTTTGGCATCTTTACACCAACAATCCTCTTCACAAGAAATATGCAATCTCGAGCCCGGAAACGAAAACTTGGGTTATCTGGGATATCATCAACGTGGCATGGTTATTCGATAGTGCGTATGTGCCCACTCACCTAACGACTTCGCCGCATCTCGATACTTCGCTCTACTGGCAGAAACACGAGGACCGACACATGATGCTGGAAGCCTATGATGTCGCGCGTGATGCGATATTCGAGGACTTTTATCGATCGCTTTCAAAGGCTCCTTAAGGGCGCTGGTGCCTCGTCTTTTCATCGTGGAGTGCGCCAAATCCGCGATCAGCTGAAGCCAGCCGGTATCTCGCTCACTCGTCCTGCAGGATCGCGTTTTCCCACTCATTCAGAAACGCCTGTCGTTTCAATTGATCGAGAAACACCATCAGACCCGGGCCGATTTCGATCCGATTTAAGGCGGTGTCGGTGCCCGGCAATCCCAGCCGTGGGTCAACCAAAGGTTTGGAGTCCGGTCCGTAGGAGCGGGTCAGCATGTGGTCGACAAAGTCACGCGACAGGTCCGGAGACGGGGCGTTTGCAGGGATAAGGGCCGTCCGCAACATCACGGTCGTGAAGTCCGTGGGCAAAATGATCTCAAACTCTGCAATGTCTTTGCGGTTGGCCACGTAACTACCGAGAACATTGTAGGCAATTAGCAACTCGCCGCTTTTGACCGCCTCGATCATATCGGAGGAGCAGCAGTATAGTTTGGCGTCCAAAGCTCCCAAGACTTCCGCCAGACGCCAGAAGGTTTCCGAAGCGCGCGTATCCTGAGTTGCAAACAAGTAGCCCAAGCCCGACTCGCGCACGTCATATGTGCCGACGCGACCCCGAAACCGCTCTGGTTCATTTCGCATCACTTCGATCAGTTCATGCCGTGTTTGTGGAAATCGTCGATCTGCGAATGCGGCTCTGGATGCTACGATGGCCGCAGGTTCCTCGGTGAAAGCAAACAGCATGTTGTTCCACGCCGCCCAATCCGGGAGGGTTCTTGTCGCAGGAGAGGTGTGTTGCAGGGCGCGTCCGTCATTGGCGAGTTTGGTTTGCAAATCCATTGCGCTTGAGATCGCGATGTCGAACGGTGCCTCTTGGTTTGCTATGGCCTGCATCAATTCCGTCGAACTGGCGACAACGTAATCGACCGCGAGTCCCGGATTTTCGGCGAGGTATGACACGATCATCGGCTCGAAAAATCCCGTATCGGCGGTTGAGATGATCCGAAGCACCGGCCCGTCGCCCTCGGGACCAAAGCGCGCACGGTCTTCGATTTCGAATGCCGAGGTGATGCCCGCGCTGCAAAGCAAAAGAAGGGTTAGGCCAACGGAAAGGAAAGTCTGACGCATGCGCCTCCTCCTGAAGAATTTTTTGTTTCCATTTCCCCACGATGCGCTTCCATCACCTCTCGGACGATGGTCAAGCCGAGGCCCGATCCCACAATGTCCTTTGCATTGGGACCACGTGAGAAACGCTCTGTCAGGATTTCAAACTCGGGCTGTGGGAAGCCGGGCCCGTCGTCGGTGATACACAGGATCGCGGTATCCTCCGCGACGACGATATCCAGCTTAACATGGGTACCTGTCGGTGCATATTTCATAGCGTTGTCGAGTAAATTTTGAAGTGCATTCTGAAGGAGGATGGGATCGCCATGGATCCAGGCAGGGGCAGATGAGTGAGTTGTAATCGACACACCTTTGATCTCTGAAAGCGGGTGCGCGCGTTCGACCGCGTTCATTGTAAGTTGCGCGAGGTCAATCCTCTCCATCGACAGGTTATCCAGCCGAAAAGTCACCATTGCATGGTCAAGAAGTTGCCCCGCTGTGCGGGAGCTTTCATCGATTGCATGTATCATTTCATCGATGGCTGCCCGTGTGTGTGGATCCTGCGATTTGCGTCCGATGATCTCTGCTTTGGTTCGCACGATTGCGAGCGGTGTACGGACCCGGTGTGCGGCCTCGGCGATGAAGTCTTCGGACCGCTCGAGAGATGTTTTGAGACGCCCCATTAGCCTGTTCAATGATGCGACAAGCGGCACCATCTCTGAAGGCACAGGGGCAGTGACAGAGCGCAGGTCTTCCGGACCGCGCCGCGACACAGAGGCGGTCAATCGGTCAAGTGGCCGGATCGTGCTGCGCGCAATGACACCTGCCAGCAATACCAGCAGGGCGAACACACCAACTCCAACGGCAAAACTTGTGCGCGATACCCGCGTGACGATCTGCTGCTGTCCGGTGAGAGTTTGCGCAACAGAGACTTGTAGGAATTGTCGGCCTACGTCGGTCGACAGCGGTCTGCGCAGCGTTGCAATACGAACATCTTCGCCCAGAAACGGACGGGAGCGGAAGGTTATGCGACCATCGGCATCTGGCCTTGCTTCGGGCAGATCCCGGTAGCCGGAAAGAAATTCGTCCTCCATGCGAATAGCGTAAAACACGCGCTCATCCGAAACACTGTCAAGCATCGACAAGGCAGAATAGGGAAGGTCGACGATGATCTCGCCACCGGCATAGCGGGCGGAGTCGAGTATTGAGATCGCAGAGGCCGAGAGCACATTGTCCTGGCTTTCTTGTGCCACTTGCCGAGCCACGGACAGGATCATGAAGTAGACCCCTACGGTCAGGACCGATGCCCCCAACAGCAAGGACAAAAGAAGCCGCCGCCGGATTGAACCTTTGCTTGGCGGAACCGACTCCTTTGTTCTGTTCATACGATCTCTAGCTTGTATCCAAGCCCCCGCACTGTTGTGATCTGAACCTGCGTATCCGCAAGATGCCGGCGTAAACGGCCAACGTAGACTTCAATAGCGTTCTCGGACACGTCCTCGTCATAGGAAAACAGTCGGTCGACGAGAGTGGTCTTGGAGTAAATCTGCCCCGGAGCCTTTGCGAAAACCTCGAACAGGCGCAATTCCCGCGCACGCAGCTGCACGTCCTGACCGGCGATTTTCAAGGTGCCGGAAAGAGCATCGAACCCGACATCTCCTAGCGTCAGCACGTTTCTTGATTCGCCGCCTCGTCTGCGCAGGACTGCCCGGCACCTTGCTTCAAGCTCTGAAAAGTCAATTGGTTTCACCATGTAGTCGTCGGCACCAAGGTCCAGGACCCCGACCCTGTCCGATACTTCGGATCGCGCCGTCAGAACGATTATCGGCGTCTTTGACTGCCGGTCCCGATTTCGGGACAGGAATGTCCGGCCATCTCCATCAGGGAGCATAATATCCAATAGAATCAGATCGTAACGCGTGGTCGCAGTGAAGTGCCATGCCGTGTCCAAATCGGGGGCATGATCAACCACATGACCATCCAGGCGCAGTCGATCGACCACCGCCTCGGCGAGCCTTGCGTTGTCTTCAATCAGCAAAAAGCGCATCGGCCCCTTTCCACGGTCTGGCACTTGATTCCCGGCGTGTCAGCTTTGTGTCAGCTTTGCCCTGCAAGCTTGAACGACTTGAGCGGCGCAGATCGCTCTTGTCAAATGGGAGGAAACCACATGACTTTTGAGATGGGCCGTCGTGCCCTTATAACGGCTGTTGCGGCAGTTGCATTCACCGGACCCGCATTTGCTGATGGCCATCAGGTGCTTGATGAAATCCATTTCCTGATCCCCGGCGGCGCCGGAGGTGGCTGGGACGGTACTGCACGTGGAACGGGAGAGGCTTTGACCAACGCGGGTCTCGTTGGCACTGCATCGTATGAAAACATGTCCGGCGGGGGCGGCGGTGTCGCAATCGCTCACCTGATTGAAAATGCCGAAAGCATGGACAACACCTTGATGGTGAATTCCACGCCTATCGTGATCCGGTCGCTGACGGGTGTTTTCCCTCAGAGCTTCCGTGACCTGACTCTAGTTGCGGGCACAATTGGTGACTATGCAGCGATTGTCGTGAACACGGGTAGTGAACTTCAGTCGATGGATGATTTGCTTGCTGCCTACCGCGCTGACAATGATAGCGTGGCGATCGGCGGTGGTTCTGTGCCGGGTGGTATGGATCACCTTGTGGCCGCGATGGTCATGCAAGCCGCTGGCGAAGATCCAACCGCCGCAAACTACATCCCCTACGACGCAGGTGGTGAAGCCATGGCTGGCCTTTTGTCCGGCGAGATTCAGGCGCTGTCCACCGGCTTTTCCGAAGCTGTGGCGCTTGCTCAGCAGGGTGAAGTGCGCATTCTGGGTGTGACATCTGACCAACGGGTTGCGGCCTATGAAGACGCGCCGACCATGATTGAGCAGGGTCTCGACACAACCTTCGTCAACTGGCGCGGGTTCTTCGCGGCACCTGGTATCTCTGAGGACCAGCTAACCGCATATCAGGCAGCGATCAGCAGCATGTACGACACCCCAGAGTGGGAAGAAGTGCGCGCTCGCAATGGTTGGGTCAACATCCACAACAGTGGTGAAGACTTCCGCGCTTTCCTCGAAGAGCAGGAACAGGTCATTGGTGATCTGATGCGCACGCTCGGCTTCCTCTAAGCCGACTCTACTATTCGGGTCCGGTCCCCCTTTTAGGCGGGGCCGGACAACTCTTAAGACATCAACGACATTCTGGGAGGGGATACCATGGCACTTGATCGCTGGATCGCGCTAATCTTCGTGGCTTTTTGTTGCATCTATGGCTATGCTGCGTTCTTCACTATGGACCACCTCCTGCCGCCTTTCATGCAGCGTAACCCGGTCTGGCCTTCGACTTTCCCCAAGATGCTTGCTGTTCTGGGTGCCGTGGTCGGTCTTATTGTCCTGCTTGGCATAGAGCAGACGGACGACTCTGCTGAGCCGGGTGCGACAGACATCAACTATCGTAACCTTCGCGAATACAAGCTTGGGCAGGCAACAGTTCTCTTGGGGCTGATGGTTGCTTACGCGTTGCTCCTGAGACCTGCGGGCTTCCTATTGGCGACGACGGTGTTTCTGGTAGCGGGCAGCGCAGTGCTGGGCGAGCGCAAACTTCATGTGATGATACCGGTGGCCCTGATCGCGACCGGGGCTGTCTGGTATCTTGTGCAAGAGGTTCTTGGCATCTTCTTGCGGCCCTTTCCGTTCTTTTTGGGGAATTGATCCATGATTGAAGGTATCCTGATCGGTCTTGAAGCCGCGTTTTCAATCCAAAACCTGCTCATGGTCATCGCCGGTTGTTTGATCGGAACTTTCATCGGAATGTTGCCCGGACTTGGGCCCATGTCGATTATTGCGATCATGATTCCCGTCGCGATTGGTATCGGCGATCCCGCGGCTGCGCTGATTTTGTTGGCGGGCGTCTACTACGGTGCCATTTTTGGTGGCTCCACGTCTTCCATTCTGCTCAATGCACCCGGTGTTGCGGGCACAGTTGCGACGTCGTTTGACGGATATCCGATGGCGCGCAAAGGTCAGGCCGGCAAGGCACTGACGATTGCCGCGGTTTCCAGTTTTGCAGGAGGGACCATCGGGGCCATCCTTCTTATGATTTTTGCCCCGGCGCTTTCATCAGTGGCGTTGTTGTTTCATTCGGCGGAGTACTTCGCGCTTATGGTGGTGGGACTTTCGGCCATCGCCGCCTTTGCCGGAACGGGGCAAGTGGCCAAAGCGCTGATGATGACAATTCTTGGCCTGATTTTGGCGACCGTTGGGGAGGGTGCACTCTACAATATGCCGCGTTTCACGATGGGTATGATGGACCTGCAATCTGGCATTTCGTTCATCACGCTGGCCATGGCGATGTTTGCCTTGCCCGAAGCACTTTTTCTGGTGTTGAACCCGGCGCGTGGCGCGGGGCAGGGCGAAAGCGGCAAAATCGAAAACCTGCGCTTTTCCAGGGAAGAAGGCAAAGCCATGGTGCCCGTGATTGGACGCCAGTCATTGCAAGGCTTTTTCATCGGCGTTCTGCCAGGTGCCGGTGCAACAATCGCGTCGTTTCTGGGCTATGCCGTAGAGCGCAACATTGCAAAAGGTGACGAGCAGGCGGAATTCGGAAAAGGTTCTGTCAAAGGTCTTGCTGCGCCCGAGACCGCCAACAATGCTGCTTGCACAGGATCGTTCGTTCCGCTGCTGACGCTTGGTATCCCGGGGTCCGGCACCACGGCGATCCTGCTTGGAGCCTTGATAGCCCTGAACGTCACGCCGGGCCCACGGCTGATGGTGGACACGCCTGAAATCTTTTGGGCGGTGATTATCTCGATGTTCATTGGCAATCTGGTTTTGTTGATCCTGAACTTGCCGCTTATTCCATATATCGCCAAGATTTTGGCGATCCCGCGCAACTACCTGATCCCCTTTATTCTCTTTTTCACGCTGATGGGGGCCTATATCGGTCAAAACAATGCAACGGAGCTTTTAATGCTCGTGGGGCTTGGCGTCATGGCGACGATCTTCCGGTTTGCTGATTACCCGCTTGCGCCGCTGCTGATCGGGTTCATCCTTGGAACGATGCTAGAGGATAACTTCTCGCGTTCGATGCAGTTGTATCGCGGGCTTGGTTTTATTCTAGAAAGGCCGATGACGCTGGGCTTGCTCATTTTGGCCGCGCTGTTGGTGCTTTTGCCCAGCTATCGCGCGCGACGCGCTCGCAATCGCGCGTCTGGTGTGGCTGATGGGGACTGATCGTCCCTTATCAGGCATCCGTGTTCTTGACCTGACCAACGTCCTGGCTGGTCCTTTTGCCTGCCATCAGCTTGCACACCTTGGCGCTGAGGTCATCAAAATTGAAGCTGTAGCCCGCGGTGATCTTGCGCGCGGGCTTGGAGCATCGCCGGACCTGTCTGCGAAGGGCATGGGAATAAGCTTTCTCGCGCAGAATGCTGGTAAACAATCCATCACGTTGAATATCAAGGAATTGGCCGGCAAAGATATTCTGTGTGACCTGGTCAAGACTGCAGATGTATTGGTCGAGAATTTCCGGCCTGGTGTCATGACACGCCTTGGAGTCGGGGCAGAAGTGCTGCGGGCCGAGAATCCCAGCCTGATCTACTGCGGAATTTCGGGTTTTGGGCAGACCGGCCCATGGGCCAACCGTCCGGCTTACGACCAAATCATACAAGGTGCTGCTGGTGTCATGGATGTAACTGGCACAATTGATGGTGGCCCGACCCGCGTTGGTTACCCGCTTGCGGACACGATCGGAGGGCTGACGGCGGCAATGGCGATTACGGCCGCTTTGAATGCGCCTGAGCGGGGCTGTATAATAGATGTCGCGATGTTGGATGCGGTGCTGGCGACGATGGGATGGGTTGTCTCCAACCATCTAATTGGAGGCTCCACTCCGTCTCGGAACGGCAATGAGAACCCGACTTCCGCGCCGTCCGGCGCGTTTCAATGTGCAGACGGGCTGATCAACATTGCCGCCAACAAGGACGAGCAGTGGGAGAAGCTGGCCAGACATCTCGGTCGGACAGATCTGATCGACCAATCGGAGTTTGCAACACGCGAAGATCGCAAGGCGAACCGCCTTCGTCTTCGGGCCGAACTGGAAACCGTGCTGACAACTCGTCCGGCTGACGCTTGGGAAAAGGAACTGAACGCAATCGGCGTGCCTTCTGGTGCTGTGCTGCCCTTGCCCGACGTGCTGTCGCATCCTCAAATCACAGACCGTGCTTTCTTGGCAAATTTCAAGGACGTTCCCGGTATCGACAGGGATATTGATCTTGCTCGAATTGGCGTGATGATGGATGGGGCTCGCCCTTCTGTCGATGCGCCTCCACCCATTCTGGGGCAAAACACCGATGCGATCCTCAAGTCGCTTCGATATACTGAAGCACAAATCGCGGAATTGCGGAAGGATGGCGTGATATGAGCGATGATGTTCGGGATTGGTGGGCGACCTCAATCATCGATATGGAGCCGGGTCGTATCGCGCTGCGTGGACATCCAATTGAAGAGTTGATCGGCAATATCGGCTTTGCAGAAATGATTTGGCTGATGATCCGCGGAGATCGACCCACTGAGGGTCAGGCGGCTTTGTTCGAAGCAGCCCTTGTTTCTGCGGTCGATCACGGTCCGCAGGCTCCTTCAATTGCAGCAGCGCGGATGGCTGTAACTTGTGGTCTGCCGCTCAACAACGCGATGGCCAGTGCTGTGAATATGCTGGGTGATGTCCATGGTGGGGCGGGCGAACAAGCGGTGGAGCTTTTTCAAAGGGCCGCTGATCATCAGGGTCCACTTGAGGTGGCACTTGATGACTGGATCGCGGAGCACGGCAAGATAGTTCCTGGGTTTGGCCACCGCTTCCACAAACCTATTGATCCGCGTGCGCCGCGCCTGATGGAGCTTGTTGACGAAGCTGTTTTGGGTGGGGTTTGCGAGGGCCAGTATGCAACGATCGGCCAACAACTTGAAGCTGAACTCACACGCCGTAAAGGCAGCCCCATCCCGATGAATATCGACGGTGCAACCGCCGTGATTTATGCCGAGCTTGGGTTTGCGGCGCCGCTGGCGCGGGGACTGTTTTGTCTGTCTCGATCTGTCGGCATTCTTTCTCATGCATGGGAGCAGTCGCAGCAGGGCGGACGCAACAAAGGACCAACGCCACCCAAATACCGTTGGACCTACACGGGGGTTTAATCCTTCCAACGATCCGCAAGCGAACGTTTTGCTTTGATAGTCCGGCGTAACGAACGAAGTCGAGTGCGTCTTTTGAAGTGGCATGGTTAGCTGGCCTGATTGCATACTGATGCTCATAGCCGCTCTGGCTTCAGTGAGGCCAAGCCCAGCTTTGCTGGTATGCTCAAAATCGAAATAGGACGCCACGCTGACCTGCGAAAAGCGCGGCGTGGTCATTTTCACTGGCGCGGTTTTCTAGATACAAATTAATTTCAATTGCTTGCGGGCGCAAGTTAAGGCGCGCGCTTGAGTGTAATCCATAAAGTTGCTGCGATTATCAGAGTGGCGCCGATCCAAAAGCTGAAGCCTGGGATTTCGCTGAACACGAAATAGCCCACCGTGGTTGAAAACAGCAAGCTGGCGTAGGAAAGGATCGCGAGAAATGCCGCCTGTCCGTAGCGGTGGGCGCGCAAAAAGCAGAACTGCGCGCATTGCGCGAAGGCTCCGACAGCAAGTAGTGTCGGCCATTGATCTGTCGGTACTGGCTTCCATGCCGAAAGCGCGAAGGGGGCAGCGATAAGTGTGAGACCTGCGGTATAGAAGGTCATCATGACCACGGTTGGTGCTTCGACAAGTTGGCGGGTCACAATAACGACGGCGGTCGCAGCGAGAACGGTGATGACTTGCGCCACAAGCCCAGAGCCGCCCGAAAGGGTCGCGGGTTCGACGGCAATCACAACACCGACCAATCCTATCAAAGCGGCAATCCAGCGACCGCGAGAGATCACCTCGTGAAGGATAAATGCGGCGGCAATCATCGTAAGGATTGGCCGTGTGAAACTAATCGCGGTAAATAGCGCCAGTGGAAGGCGTGCGATTGCGTAGAAACTCGCCGTGAGAGCAATCGCGGAGAACAGCACACGCATTGCGTGCAACTGGAGGTCTGGTAGGCCGATGAAAGCACGACGCTGCCGCACGATCCAAGGCAGCATCAGCACCAACCCAACCAAAGCTCTGAGGAACACGATCTGAAACGCTGGATAGCCAAGCCCTATCGCTTTAACGATAGCAAGAGCCCAGATATTGAGCGACATATCCGCCAGTAGCCATACCGCGCCGGTCAGATTGCGAGGTGGCTCAACTCTTGCGGGCAAGAAGGTTCGCCATGATGCGGAAAGCGCCGGGAGTCAGTTTTTCCATCTGGTGGTGTAGGATCAGAGACGTGTGGATATGTTGGCCCTTTCCGACATCCGAGACCAGCCATGCACCCTCAAGTGGTGCTTCATCCGGATCATGCATGGATATCAAGGGCGTGTAGGCCCCATTCCAACTTTTTGCGAAGTATAGCCCGCGTTCCTTATGCCAGCCTTCCCAGTCGGCTTCGCTGATTTCGTTCGGAGTGTGCAACAG
>JABDQU010000388.1 GCA_013042105.1 Boseongicola sp. | reverse complement strand
GGATGACGAGGATGCTGGTGGATGGGCTGTTCAGACCTGGAAGAAAAAGCATAATGCCTGCCGCCGGGATCATCATCATGCCGACCAGCTTGATCGCAAGCTCCCAAAGCGTGCTTTGGTCGTTCTTACGTTTCTTCTTTTCGGAGACGTTGAAGCCCCAGTGGGAATCCCAAACGCGCAGTTTTGAGGCTGCGGTTTTTGTCGTGTTCGTCGTCCAGAAGTCTTCTGCTAATGCGTTCATGTGTCGGCGTCTCCAGGCATCCCTACCCCGTCTTTGCATATGGGCGACTGACTTGGGCGACAATCGGGCGGCAAGGGGGCAATTTTTAAGAAAGTTTTAAGATTTGCGTTCGCCGTTTGGTTGTGCGCCGGGCGTTTTGGATCACGTCCAGGGCAGAGAGCGCGGGTTTGTTAAGGTATTTCAGGGACTTCACAAGAAGAATGGGGGCCCCGAAGGACCCCCAGTTTCGCTTGTCAGGCTCTGTGTTTGTTACCGCCCGGTTTATGCCTGCGGCCTGACCCGCGTTAAGAGCGCGCGCACGCGCTCCGTGTGAGAGTGGGGGGACGTGTGAGTGCCGCCCCACCCTGTTGGTTTAGCTACACCCGCTTGTCGCGCCGCAGGTGTTGCACTTCATGCAGGTGCCGTTGCGCACCAGTGTGTAGTTGCCGCAGTCGCCGCAGGGGTCGCCCTCGTAGCCTTGCATTTTGGCCTTGGTGCGCGCGTCCATGGAGACGGTGCCGGTGGCGATGGCGGTTTCGGATTTGACTTCCGTCACCACCGTTTCGAGCGTTGCGACCGCGTCGCCGGAGGCATCCAGCGCTGTGGCCCCTGCTCCGCCGCCTTGCACGACCATGAGGCCCTGCGGTGCGCGGTTTCTGAGGTAGCCCGTCGAGACGACCTTGCGCAGGACATCGACCGGGTCTTCGCCGCGTGAGCCGCCGACCTCTTCGAAGTTGCGCTTTCCCTCTTCTTCGCCGCGACCCAAGTCGTCAAAGCTGACGCCTTCAGGTTTGACGTGGGCGAGGTCCGTGCGGTCGAGGTAGGACACGGCGAGCTCGCGGAAGATGTAGTCGAGGATCGACGTGGCGTTCTTGATGCTGTCGTTGCCTTGAACCATGCCGGCTGGCTCGAACTTGGTGAAGGTGAAGGCGTCGACGAATTCCTCAAGCGGCACGCCATACTGAAGACCGACCGAGACCGCGATGGCGAAGTTGTTCATCATCGCGCGGAAGCCAGCGCCTTCTTTGTGCATGTCGATGAAGATCTCACCGATTTTGCCGTCCTGATATTCGCCTGTGCGCAGGTAGACCTTGTGGCCACCGACGACGGCTTTTTGCGTGTAGCCGCGGCGACGCTCTGGCATACGCTCGCGACCGCGGGCGACTTCCTTGACGATGATCTTTTCGACGACCTTCTCGGCGAGGACGGCGGCTTTTTCCATCGTCGTGCCGGTTTCGAGGATTTCGGCGGCTTCGTCGTCGTCTTCGACCAGTGCCGCAGCAAGCGGCTGGCTGAGCTTGGAGCCGTCGCGGTAGAGCGCGTTGGCTTTGATGCCGAGGCTCCAGGACAGTTCGTAGGCGGCTTTGCAGTCCTCGATTGTTGCGTCGTTCGGCATGTTGATCGTCTTGGAGATCGCGCCGGAGATGAACGACTGCGCGGCGGCCATCATGGTGATGTGGCTGTCGACGCTGAGGAAGCGTTTGCCTTTCTTACCGCAAGGGTTGGCACAGTCGAAGATCGAGTAGTGCTCTTCCTTGAGGTGCGGCGCACCTTCGAGGGTCATCGTGCCGCAGACGTGGTCGTTTGCCGCTTCGATGTCCTTTTTGGTGAACCCAAGGTGACGCAGAAGGTCGAAGGTTGGATCGTTGAGCTTGTCGGCAGGAATGCCGAGCGTGCCGGTGCAGAATTCCTCGCCCAGCGTCCACTGGTTGAAGACAAACCGGATGTCGAAGGCGGAAGGAAGCGCGGCTTCGATTTTCTCAAGTTCTGCCGCGCCAAAGCCGTGGCCGATCAGCGAGGTGTGGTTGATCGTTGGCGCGTTGCCGATGGTGCCGTGACCGACTGCGTAGGAGATGATTTCTTCGATCTGGGCCGAGCCGTAGCCTTGCTTTTCAAGAGCAGCAGGCACCGACTGGTTGATGATCTTGAAGTAACCGCCGCCGGCCAGCTTTTTGAACTTCACAAGCGCGAAGTCAGGCTCGATGCCGGTGGTGTCACAGTCCATCACGAGACCGATGGTGCCGGTGGGCGCGATGACCGTGGCTTGCGCGTTGCGGTAGCCGTGCTTTTCGCCAAGCTTCAGCGCTTCGTCCCAGGCCTGAGCCGCCAAGCCAACCAGCTTTTGATCCGGGCAATTGGCA
>JABDQU010000387.1 GCA_013042105.1 Boseongicola sp. | reverse complement strand
CCTCTTTACATGCTTCAGATAAAAATTGAGGGCCCGCACCGCTGGCAAAATAAGTCAGCGGGGGTTTCGACGGCTCAGGCAAAAGCCCCAGCCTCACCGCCTGCGCGGGCCCTGCTTTTTAACTGCTGTAAGAAATATAACGGCGCTGAATGGGGCGGTCTTCCGCCTCAGGCGCTTCTGGCTGCTCTGGCCAGATAAACCGCTCATAATCAGCCACTTCCTCGTCATGACGCGCATCCAAGCGCGCTTTGATCAAGACAATAGCCGCAACGATGAACGGCAAAGAAAACAACACATAGGGGGTGTAGATCGAAATCTCACTCATAACCAAACACTCACAACACAAAAGATTTACAACAATTTTTATAGAATATCTCTGTGGCCATATTTGGACGTAATCAAGGCATTTACGCCCAAATTCCGCCTTGATGTCGCCGCATTCTGGCGGCCGGAAAGACAATAAAAAAAACCCGGGCGCGAACGCCCGGGCCAAGTCTACTCATCTGGCTGAAAAGGAAGGGAGATCAGCCTTTCGAGAAGTCCGGGTAAGCTTCCATTCCAAGCTCGGATGTATCGAGACCCTGAATTTCGGCTTCCTCACTGACGCGGATGCCCATCAGCCCCTTCAGCACCATCCAGAGGATGTAGCTGACGACGAAGGTGAACACACCGTAGGCCACGATACCTGTCAGCTGGACCACAAGGCTCGCGTCGCTGTTGTAGAAGACAACCGCAATGGTGCCCCAGATACCTGCGAACAGGTGAACCGGGATCGCACCCACCACGTCGTCGATCTTCAGCTTGTCCAGCATCGGAACCGTTAGAACCACGATGATGCCGCCGACTGCACCGATCCAAAGCGCTCCGAACAGTGTGGGTGCCAGAGGCTCCGCAGTGATCGACACCAGACCGGCAAGCGCGCCGTTCAGAACCATCGTCAGGTCAACCTTCTTATACATGATCTGCGTCACCAAAAGCGCCGCAATCGCACCGGCCGCTGCCGCCATGTTGGTGTTGGCAAAGATGCGCGAGACGTCCGTGATGTCGCCCACGGTGCCAGCAGCCAGCTGCGAACCACCGTTGAAGCCGAACCAACCAAGCCACAGGATGAACGTGCCCAAAGTCGCCAGCGCAAGGTTTGAACCCGGCATCGGATGCACTTTGCCGTCTTTGTATTTCCCGATGCGCGATCCAAGCACGATGGCACCAGCCAAAGCAGCCCAGCCACCAACCGAGTGAACAATCGTCGAGCCCGCGAAGTCAGAGAAACCCATCTCCGAAAGCCAGCCGCCGCCCCACTGCCAGGACCCTGTGATCGGGTACATAAAGCCCGTCAGGACGACAACGAAGACCAGGAACGGCCAAAGCTTGATACGCTCCGCCAGCACACCAGAAACGATCGACGCGGTCGCCGCGACAAACATCAACTGGAAAAAGAAGTCCGAACCCACGGACGCATAATCAAGCGAGGCGTCCGCCGCCGCCAGACCCACAGGCTCCAGCGATGTCGGCACAAAGTTAAAGGCAAAATAGCCGTTAAACTCGCCCGGATACATCAGGTTGAAACCAACCAGCCAGTACATAACAGACGCAATCGAGAACAAGGCAATGTTCTTTGTCAGCTGCATTGTGACGTTCTTGGAACGCACAAGACCTGCTTCTAGCATGGCAAAACCGGCTGCCATCCAGAACACAAGGAAACCACCAACAAGAAACAAAAGCGTGGTCAGGATATAAGGTTGAATGTCAGGAGCCGCGTCCTGAGCCAAAGCGAACGTCGGCAGCAATGCAGCACCAGCCGTCGCAGATATGAGTGTCTTGAAGTTCATCTGAGTTAATCCCTTTCTGCGCGGATCAAATTGCGTCGTCGTTCGTCTCGCCTGTGCGGACCCGCAGAGCGGATTGCACATCAAGAACGAAGATCTTGCCGTCGCCGATCTTGTCGGTTTTGGCGGTTGTCGCGATGGTCTCTACGACCTGATCCGCCATGCTGGCTGCGACCACGATCTCAAGCTTGACCTTCGGCACAAAGTTCACGGCGTATTCCGCGCCGCGATAAATTTCGGTGTGACCCGACTGCGAGCCAAAGCCCTTGATCTCGGTCACCATCATGCCGCGCACTCCGATGGACGTGAGCGCCTCGCGCACCTCCTCCAGCTTGAACGGCTTAATTGCTGCAATGATAAGTTTCATCGTTCCCCTTCCGACTAAGCGAGCCCCTTCGCTCGCGGTATGGAGGAAGAAAGAGCCTTGCTGCACCGCGGCATCAAGGAAACGAGGGACCAAACATGGTGGAAAAACGCCCGCGTTGCACAATTTTTGCACAAATTGACACTTTTGATTAATTTTTAATCATTACATGGATTACCCGACGCCACGACGCGCACCGAAATCGCTCTCTACATTTGGTGATTCAGTGCTTATGTTGATCGACAGAGCAGTATTGGATCTTCAGTCATGAGTGGCACGGGCAAAGGGCGTCCGCCGCTAGTTGCAGACAAAAGACAGTCGAAAAAAGCAACAGCAGCAAAGCCTCGCAAAACCAAGGCGAAACGTAAGAAACCGGTGCAGCGCACGCGGTCTCGAAACCCATTTGTGTGGCTGTTCCGCCTCCTGTTCCGACTGGTTTGGGGCATCGGCTGGCGCGTCACAGCCGTGGCAACCCTCCTGATCGGTGGTGCCGTCATCTTCTACGCGGCCACCCTGCCCCCGGTGAACACGCTCCTTGACGGCCGCGCGCGCGGTTCGGTCACGATGCTGGACCGCACCGGGCAGGTCTTTGCATGGCGCGGCGAACAATTCGGCGGCCAGATCACCGCAGAAACCGTTTCGCCCTTCCTGAAGAACGCCATCATCGCCACCGAAGACCGCCGCTTCTACCGTCACTTCGGCCTCTCACCGCGCGGTATCGCCAGCGCGATCCGCATTAACCTCTCCGAAGGCCGCGGCCCGCTGTCCGGCCACGGCGGCTCAACCATCACGCAACAAACCGCGAAACTCCTCTGCCTCGGCACGCCCTACGATCCGACCAGCGGCATGTCCGAAGCCGAATACGAAACCGACTGCCGCCGCACCACCCTGACCCGCAAAATCAAGGAAGCCGTCTATTCCATGGCGATGGAACTGCGCTATTCCAAAGATGATATCCTGACGATCTACCTGAACCGCGCCTACCTCGGCGCAGGCTCGCGCGGCTTCGAGGCCGCCGCCCAACGCTATTTCGGCCGCTCAGCCAACGAACTTCTGCCGTCCGAAGCCGCCATGCTGGCAGGCCTCCTCGTCGCGCCGACCCGCTACGCGCCGACCGCGAACCTGCAACGCTCCCGTGACCGTGCGAACCTGATCATTGGCTTGATGGAAAATCAGGGCAAACTCACCGCCGACGAAGCCCGCTTCGCCCGCGCCAATCCGGCTGAACTCTCCGAGGCCGCCGAAGCGCGTGCAGGCGGCTACTTTGCCGACTGGGTCATGGATCAGGGCCCTGCGTTCCTTACAGACGACACCACAGAAGACGTCGTGATCCGCACCACGTTCGATCAAGGCATTCAGGACGCCGCCGAAGAAGCCCTTCAATGGGTCTTCGACAACAAGGTTCGGGAAGGCAGCGAAGCCCAGGCCGCCATCGTCGTGATGAGCGCCGACGGCGCCGTGCGTGCCATGGTTGGCGGGCGCAAATTCCGTGGTATCGCAGGCCAGTTCAATCGCGCGATCCAGGCCAAACGCCAAACCGGCTCGGCCTTCAAACCCTTTGTCTATGGCGCGGCCCTTGACCTTGGGTATTCCCCAAGCGATACCGTCACGGACGAACCCCTGTGCATGAATGTCCCCGGCTCAGGCGAATGGTGCCCGTCAAACTATTCCCGCGATTACAAAGGCTTGGTCACCCTGACCGAAGCCCTTGCCCAGTCCCTGAACATCCCCGCGGTCAAAGTCTTCGACCGCGTCGGTCGCGAAGCCGTGGTCAATATCGCCTCCGATTTCGGCATCGAAAGCGACATCGCCGTTGGCCCGGCGCTGGCGCTTGGCACCTCCGAATCCACGCTGCTGGAAATGACCGGCGCCTACGCCGGCATCCTGAACGGCGGCTCCTCTGTGTCACCCTACGGCCTTGTTGAACTCAGCCTCAAAGGCGACAGCGCGCCGCTTTTGTCACAAGAAGGCGGCATCGGAGAGCGCGTCATCACCGAACAGGCCGCCCGCCAACTGACCTACATGATGAGCGAAGTCGTCAACCGAGGCACCGGCACCCGCGCCCGCCTCGATGGTCGTCCGGCTGCAGGCAAAACCGGCACCACCCAGGCCGCACGCGATGCCTGGTTCATCGGGTTCACAGCGGATTACGTCGCGGGTGTCTGGATGGGCTATGACGACAACACACCGCTTTCCGGCGTCACCGGTGGAGGCTTGCCCGCCGAGATCTGGCGCGAGACCATGGTCCGCGTCCACGAAGGTCTGCCTGCGCGCAACCTGCCCATGTCAGCCCCGGAACCCTCCCGGCAGGTGGCCACCGAACAACGCCCCCGCCGCGAGCGCAGCACTGGCAGTGACAACACGGTCGAGCGCGTGATCCTGAATGTTCTGAACGAAATTTTCGGGAACTGATCTCAGATATTTTTCATCCCCTGCTTACGCAGGCGATCCGGGCGAGGGGCTTTGCCCCTTGCGCTCCCCAGGATATTGTTGCCAAAAAGAAAAGAAGAGCCCGTCTAAGGCTCAGAGCGTTTTCTTGAACCCAAAATGGCTGGCCACAAAGCCTTCGCGTTCGTAAAATCGACTCGCTTCTTCGCGGTTCTGGTTCATCGTGAGTTGTAAAAGAACAGCGCCCGCCGCCCGTGCGCGTTTTTCGGCATCCGCCACCAGAAGCGCGCCGATCCCTTGTCCGCGCAGGCCCGAGGCCACGCGAACCCCTTCGATTTGCGCCCGCCGCGCAGCCGCCAGCGAAATGCCCGGAATAATCGTGATCTGATACGTCGCTACAATCTTTTCTTCGCTCTCGCCCACAATCAGCCGATTGCCCGGCATCGCCATCATCTCGGCAAAGGCCGCCAGATAGACCTCAGGCGTTGCGGTTTCGCGCATTTGTCCCAAGCCGTCATCGCGTAAGAGCTCGACCGCAGCCGCCACATCACGCCGCCCTGCCACGCGGAACGCCAGACTCACCCTGCCGCCTCGATGAACGCACGAATGGCGGCCTCGTCTTTCACACCCGGTGCGCTTTCCACGCCCGAGGACACATCCACCTGCCGCGCTCCCGTCAAAGCGATGGCTTCGGCTACGTTCTGAGGCGTAAGCCCCCCAGCCAACATCCAAGGACAGGCAAAGCGCTGCCCCGCAATCAACCGCCAGTCAAACGAAAGCCCATTGCCCCCCGGCAAATCCGCCCCCGTCGGCGGCTTGGCATCGATCAACACCTGATCCGCCACCTCGGCGTAGGTCCTTACCGCCGCAAGATCGCTTTCCTCTGCAACCCCCACCGCCTTCATCACCGGTAATCCAAAACGCGCGCGCGCATCCACGACCCGCTCAACGCTTTCGCCACCATGAAGCTGCAACATGTCCAGACCAACGGTCTCAGTGAGCTCGGTCAGGAACGCGTCGTCTGCATTCACCACCAAGGCAACCTTGGCCACACCTGCAGGCACAATTTGCGAGAGTGCTGCGGCCTCAGCGATCGACACATTCCGGGGAGACTTCTCAAAAAACACAAAGCCGACATAGGCCGCCCCCGCTTCTGCAGCGGCAAGCACCGTCTCAGGCGTGGATAACCCACAGATCTTCGTGCGTGTTCTTCGTGTCATGGAGTGTGTTCAATCACCGCGGGCCGTCACTTGCCCTCAAGCAAGGCAAGCACATCATCGCCGGGTTTCTGCGCCTTGCCGGATGTCCCAAGCTCACGCTCAAGCTCAACACGGGTGCGGCGCTCGACCACGGCATCCCGGCGATACTTGTGCTCGCGGATCCACTCCCAGACGAATCCAAGCACAACGCCGAACATCACCGCGATCAGCAAGACCACAAACACCGGCAATGTGATCTGCCAGGAAAACCCGAACAGCCCGGTCAGTTCCTCGGGCAACAGCCGCAAGGTGATCGGGCCTCGGTTTGCAATTGCGACCGTCACCATGACGATCGCAAGCGCGGCTAATATTGCATAGCGTAGATAGCGCATAGACGCTTTTGTCCTATTTTCCGTTCAAACGGTCTCGGAGGAGTTTGCCGGTCTTAAAAAACGGCACGTGCTTTTCTTCCACCTTAACGCTCTCACCGGTGCGCGGATTGCGCCCGACGCGGGCATCCCGCTTTTTGACGGAAAACGCACCAAAGCCGCGCAACTCAACCCGGTCGCCGCGTGCCATAGCATCGATAATCTCGTCAAAAATCGTCGACACAATCCGTTCGACGTCGCGTTGATATAGGTGGGGGTTCTCGTCTGCGATCTTTTGGACCAGTTCTGATCTGATCATGTATCCCCCCGAAGGTTGTTATGGTTGCTCCGCGTCTCTGTCGGACACAGTAGGTAGAAAGACTATAGGCATAAATCGCAGCAGAAAAAACCAATATGGCATCTCATTTGCGCCGAAAAATTGCTCTATCGCCCTGAAAAGCGGGGGAAAACGCGAACCATCCGTGAATCGGGCGGGTTCGAAAATTGCGCAAGCGCGTTTTCTGCGATGCGGCGGCAGCTCCGATTCGTATCCGAAACCGTTGCAATCACGCCCCTGGCGCTGATCCGAAAAAGCAAAAGGCCCGCGGCAAAACCGCGGGCCTTTCGTGTCCCTGCCCTAAGGGCAATTCTTACTTCTCGTCGCCCTTCAGAGCCGCGCCGAGAATGTCGCCGAGCGATGCGCCCGAGTCAGACGAGCCATACTGTTCGACGGCCTCTTTCTCTTCCGCAATCTCGCGTGCTTTGATCGACAGTCCCAGACGGCGTGTCTTGGCGTCGACGTTGGTGACGCGAACGTCGACCTTGTCGCCAACCGCAAACCGGTCCGGACGCTGCTCTGCACGGTCACGCGACAGGTCGGAACGACGGATGAACGACTTCATGCCTTCGTATTCGACCTCAACGCCACCGTCTTCGATGGACGTTACAACAACCGTGATGATCGAACCGCGCTTCACGCCGTCAACAACTTCGGTGAAGCTGTCATCAAGTGCTTTGACGGACAGCGAGATACGCTCCTTCTCAACGTCCACCTCGGTAACAACGGCCTGAACCGTGTCGCCCTTGCGGAAGTCCTGAATGGCGTCTTCGCCGCGCTGATCCCAGCTGAGGTCCGAAAGGTGAACCATGCCGTCGATGTCGTTCTCAAGACCAACGAACAGACCGAACTCGGTGATGTTCTTGACCTCGCCTTCGACATTCGTGCCAACCGGATGGGTCTCTGCAAAGACTTCCCATGGGTTGCGCTGTGTCTGCTTCAGACCAAGCGACACACGACGCTTTGCGCTGTCGATTTCCAGAACCATGACTTCGACTTCCTGAGACGTCGAAACGATCTTGCCCGGATGCACGTTCTTCTTCGTCCAGGACATTTCCGAAACGTGGACCAGACCTTCAACACCGGCTTCCAGCTCAACGAATGCACCGTAATCGGTGATGTTCGTCACGCGGCCCTGATGTGTTGTGCCAAGCGCATACTTCGCTTCAACAGCATCCCATGGATCGTCCTGAAGCTGCTTCATGCCAAGGCTGATACGGTGGGTCTCTTTGTTGATCTTGATGATCTGAACCTTAACGGTCGCACCGATCTCAACGATCTCGGATGGATGGTTCACACGGCGCCATGCCATGTCCGTGACGTGCAAAAGACCGTCAACACCACCGAGATCAACGAACGCACCATATTCGGTGATGTTCTTGACCACACCGTCAACGGCGTCGCCTTCTTTGATCTTCGAGATGACTTCCGCACGCTGTTCAGCACGGCTCTCTTCAAGGATCGCACGACGCGAGACAACGATGTTGCCACGACGACGGTCCATCTTGAGGATTTGGAACGGCTGCTTCAGACCCATCAATGGGCCAGCGTCGCGCACCGGACGAACGTCCACTTGGCTCCCTGGAAGGAACGCAACCGCGCCACCCAGATCGACCGTGAAGCCGCCTTTGACACGACCGAAGATCGCACCTTCGACTTTGGCTTCGTCGGCATATGCCTTTTCCAGCTTGTCCCATGCAGCTTCACGGCGGGCTTTGTCGCGACTGATCGACGCTTCACCACGCGCGTTTTCGACACGATCAAGGAAAACCTCGACCTCGTCACCAACTGCGATTTCTGGGGCTTCACCGGGGTTGGCGAATTCTTTAAGTTCAACGCGGCCTTCCATTTTGTAGCCGACGTCGA
>JABDQU010000384.1 GCA_013042105.1 Boseongicola sp. | reverse complement strand
ATTTCCTCGGCCTCATCAGGTTCGAAATCCATAGGAATATCAATACCCTCGCCCGCCACATAGATGCGCACCATCCCAAGACTGGTCGGCCCGATCTGCAAATTGGCTTCGATGTCTTTTTCGCTGTTGATGCCCATGGCGCGGCCCTCCTGATAAGCGCAGGCCTACATTTCACCGCAAATAGACGCAAGACACTCAATACTTGACAGAATCAAGCAATTTGCAATTACTTGATCTCGTCAACCATTAAGGCCCCGGACATGACGTCTCCAGACATCGCGCGCATCCGTCGATTCAACCGGCGATACACAACTCAACTGGGCCTTTTTGCGCGTGACTATGTTGGTGAAGGTCTCAGCGTGTCCGACCTGCGCATTTTCTTCGAGATCGTCGAAAACCCCGAGCAAACCGCCCGGCAACTCTCGCAGAACCTCGACATCGACGAAGCCCTGACCAGCCGCACCGTAAAGCGGTATATCGAAATGGGCTGGCTCGAACGCAAACGCTCACCAACCGACGCGCGGCGCAAAGACATCATCGTCACGGCGAAGGGGCGCGAACGCTATGATGTGCTCGACCAACGTGCCAGCCAGAAGACGCAAGAGCGGCTTCAAGGCGTTAACACTTCCCGCTTGGCCGACACGATGGATGAGTTGCTCCAGATGCTTGGCCACCTGCCCCAACCCGACATCGACATCCGCCACCTGGGCTTTGGTGACGCCGGCTGGATCGCCCAACGCCACGGTGAAACCTACGCAAGTGATCCCGGTTTCACCCCCGACTTCGAACCCTTCGTCTTCTCCATCGTCGCCGACTTCATCGCCCATAACGACCCCGCCCGCGAACGCGCTTTCATTGCCTGGCGCGGCGGCAGGCGCCTAGGCTCGATCATCTGCACCGGCTCGCATGACCCCGACATTGCCAAGCTGCGTCTGTTCTTCGTTGAACCCGACGCCCGCGGCTGCGGCCTCGGAAAACGCCTTCTGACGGACTGCCTCACCTTCGCGCAAGACGCCGGCTACAAGCGCATGACACTGACAACGCACGAAAGTCAGACACTCGCGCGAGAAATGTATGCCCGCGCTGGCTTCCGTCGCACCACATCCCGCCCCGGTCACCTTTTCGGCTGCGATGCAGTCGAAGAAATCTGGGACCTCGAACTCTAACCAATCCTCTTGCAATCGCGCCAAACCGGCGCTATCCCCTGCCCGCGTGCCGCCTTAGCTCAGTTGGTTAGAGCACTGGTTTGTGGAACCAGGGGTCCCCCGTTCGAGCCGGGGAGGCGGTACCATCTTCCCCCTTCACGAAGGTTAAGATCATTTAATCTGCTCTTTACCAAAGTCGCACACCGCGCCAGTCTCGCCCGCATGAAATTCGCTCTCATCTCAGACATCCACGGCAATCGTTCGGCCCTTGAAGCGGTTCTCGCCAATATCGACGCGCGCGGCATCCAGCAGATTATCAACCTCGGCGATTGCCTTTCCAGCCCGCTTGATGCCGTTGGCACTGCTGAAATCCTCATGGCGCGAAACCTGCCCACAGTCCTTGGCAACCACGACCGCCAGCTCTTCGATCGCCCGGCCAGCGAAATGGGTCTTTGGGAGGCTTGGGTCATTGATGACCTTCATGACAGCCACATCAACTGGCTGAAAAGCTTCTCAAAAACAATTACATACGACGACGTCCTGTTTTGCCACGGCACTATGGAGGACGACAACGAGATGTGGCTCCACGCGGAGGGTCCGCAAAACCGCATGATCAACCGCGACCGCGCCGAAGTCGCGGATCGCCTTGGCGATACCGCGGCTACCTTGATCGGATGCGGTCACACGCACACCGCTGACCTTGTGCGCCTTCCGGGTGGTCCCGCAATCGTGAACCCCGGGTCGGTCGGCTGTCCGGCCTTTCTCGACGACCGCCTCGACCCGCCCTTCGTATTCCAGACGGGATCCCCCGACGCCCGCTACGCAATCGTCGAAAAGGTTAACGACACTTGGCGCGCAGACTTCATAGCCGTCCCCTATGACCCGACCGAAATGGCCGCCCTCGCCCGCTCCAAAGGCGTAGAAGACTGGGCCCAAGCGCTTGAAACCGGCTGGCTGGCCTAGTCAGTCGAAATCGTCACCGTCTGAATGATCTGACCGGTCGCGCGCGAGAAAACCAAAATTTCGTCCGCTTCCGTCACAACGGCAAACCAGTCGTCGCCTTGGGTAAACGCAACAGCGCTTGCCCCATCCGGCAATTCGATCTCATCCGGCAGCGGAATATCATTCAGTGCACCAAACTGCATGACAAGCAGGCCTACGAACGTTAGAACCCCGCCGATCATCGTGACGGTCAGGACCGTCACCAGCCACTTGAGATATTTGAGGTGCCTCACCTCGCCCACCGAAGGCTCGCGTTCGTCCATGTCCCAGACCGTCCATCGCATTACAATCGGCGAAGCCCCGCCGTCGCGCCTTGATAAGGCGCTCGCCCGCGATGTGCCAGAGGCCGCGCACCTCAGCCGCTCCCGCCTGTCGAAACTCATCAGCGAAGGTGCGGTCTCGAAAAACGGTGTGGCGTTAACAGACATTAAGGCCAAGGTCGCCGAAGGCGATGTCTTCGAGATCACCGTCCCCGATGCCGTCGACGTCGAAACGCTTCCCGAAGCGATCCCTCTCGACATTATCCACGAAGACGACGACCTCCTCGTCGTGAACAAACCCGCGGGCATGGTTGTCCACCCGGCCCCTGGCTCCTACTCCGGCACCTTGGTTAATGCCCTTCTCCATCACTTCGGCGGAGACCTCTCGGGCATCGGTGGCGAAAAACGGCCCGGCATCGTTCACCGCATCGACAAAGACACATCCGGCCTGCTGGTCGTCGCCAAATCCGACGCCGCCCACCATGGTCTCGCCGATCAATTCGCCGCCCACACGGCCGAACGCACTTACCGCGCCCTCTGCTACGGCGTCCCGGACCGGGGCGACCCGCGCCTGCGCGGCATCAAAGGCGTCAGCTTCGAGCCCGGCAACATCATCAAGGTCACCACGCAACTTGCCCGCCACAAAACCGATCGCCAGAAACAGGCCGTTTTGTTCAACGCAGGCCGCCACGCCGTCACCCGCATCCGCGTCATTGAAACATTTGGTCAAGCCGCAGCCGAGATTTATTGCAATCTTGAAACCGGCCGCACGCACCAAATCCGCGTCCACGCCGCCCACATTGGTCATGCACTCATTGGTGATCCAACCTACGGAGGCCGCCGCCGACTGGCGGCTGACACACCCGGAGCAGACGTCGTGAAAGCCTTTACCAGACAGGCCCTTCACGCCGAAACTCTCGGTTTTGAACACCCGGTTACGAAGGAACGTCACAGCTTCACAACGCCTCCTCCGTCCGACATGCAGGCGCTTTCGGCAGCTCTCAGGGGTCTGTGAGTATTTGCACAGTTACCCCTGCCAGGACCGCCCAACTCTGCACATGCACGTGATCTGCACGAGCCACGACTGGAACATTTCGCGCCCCAGACGCATCTTCCTCCTCACAACGATAGGCGATAATTTTTTAACCTCAGGACTTGAACTGAACCGAACAGTTCACCATCTATGTTAAGCGTCGCAACATAGCGACCCACAGGGAAAGGAATTTGAGATGGCTAATTACGCAAATTTACCTGCGCCGTCTCCCGAGGGCGGGCTAAACAGGTATCTACAAGAGATCCGGAAGTTCCCGATGCTGGAGCCCGAGCAGGAATACATGCTCGCCAAGCGTTGGGTGGAAGATCAGGACACCGATGCCGCACATCAAATGGTGACATCACACCTGCGTCTCGCGGCGAAAATCGCCATGGGCTATCGTGGCTATGGACTACCACAGGCCGAGGTCATTTCCGAAGCCAACGTCGGTCTTATGCAGGCGGTCAAGCGCTTTGATCCCGAAAAAGGCTTCCGCCTTGCGACCTATGCGATGTGGTGGATCCGCGCTTCGATTCAGGAATACATCCTGCGCTCGTGGAGCCTCGTGAAGCTTGGCACGACCAGCGCACAAAAGAAGCTGTTCTTTAACCTTCGTAAAGCCAAGGCGCGTATCGGCGCTCTGGAAGACGGTGACATGCGCCCGGAAAACGTGGCCCGCATCGCGAACGACCTGAACGTGACCGAAGCCGAGGTCATCTCGATGAACCGGCGTTTGTCGGGTGGTGACGCTTCTCTCAACGCCACCGTTTCAGCCGATGGCGAAGGTGCTGCGCAGTGGCAGGACTGGCTCGAAGACGAAAGCGCGGATCAGGCAAGCGACTACGAAGCGCAGGACGAACTTGAAGTCCGTCGTGAGCTTCTGGCCAAATCGATGGAAGTTCTTAACGGACGTGAACAGGACATCCTGACCCAGCGTCGCTTGAAGGATTCACCGATCACGCTCGAAGAACTCAGCGGCCAATACAACGTCAGCCGCGAGCGTATTCGTCAGATCGAAGTGCGCGCATTTGAGAAACTACAGAAACGAATGCAAGAGCTTGCAAAAGGCAAAGGCATTCTGGAACAGGCCTGATCCTCCCCCATCGGCCAGTGTTCCAAACCTGAAAGACCCCGC
>JABDQU010000380.1 GCA_013042105.1 Boseongicola sp. | reverse complement strand
CGTCGGTATTACGTCGGTGCGCCCGTGCGGAGCGGGCTCTGGTTAACGCAACGCGCGGTGGGTTTTGGGCGTTTGGCCAGTTGGATATTTAAAAACAGGTGAAGATCGCGGCGGAGTGCGTTGTTGTTAGGTGTTTTTTCACGTTTCTAGTCGAAGATGATCACATTGCGGCGCGCGGTGCCTGACTTGGTGTCGGCGATGGCGGTGTTGATCTCGTCAAGGGACCAGCGGCGCGAGATAAGCTCGTCGAGTTTGAGGCGGCCTTGCAGGTAAAGGTCGGCGAGCCAGGGGATGTCGCGCGCGAGCACGGTGTTGCCCATTTTCGAGCCGACCATGGATTGGCAGGCGGCGGCGAAGTTGCCGGGTTCGTAGGAGGAGGCTGCACCTGTTGGGGGCATGCCGACCATGACGAGGCGCCCGCCCGGTGCGAGGTAGTTCGGGGCGTCGGTGTAGACGGGCGCGATGCCGACGCTGACGAAGACCGCGTCGGCGTTGCGCCCCATGATGTCCTGCAGGCGGTCCCATGGGGCGGGGTCGGAGGCGAGGATGCCGTCGGTGGCCCCAAAAGCGCGGGCGTCGTCCAGTTTTTCCGCCGACAGGTCAACCGCGACGATGCGGCGGGCGCCTGCGATGGCCGCGCCTTGAATGGCGTTGAGGCCGACGCCGCCTGCGCCGATGACCACGACGTCTTCACCGGCTTGAAGGTTGGCGGTGTTCACGACCGCGCCGACGCCGGTGATCACGCCGCAAGACAAAAGCGAGGCGACATCAAAAGCGATGGCATCAGGGATGGGGGCGATCTGGCTTTGATCGACGACGACCTTTTCGGCGAAGGCACCGGAGAACATGGATTGCTCGACCGGGGTGCCGTCCTGCAGCGTCAGGGGCGCGGGGCCGGTAGGGCGTTCGCAGATCACGGGTTTGCCCGCAGCACATGTCGGACAGGTGCCGCAGGAACGGATCAGGGTGACGATGACGCGGTCGCCGATTTGGTGGCCGGTGGCGTCGGGGCCCATGGCGGTGATGTGGCCTGCCGCTTCGTGGCCGTAGATCGCAGGAAGCGTGCCGCCCCAGTGACCGTCGGCGTAGGTGATATCCGAATGGCAAATGGCGCAGGCTTTCAGCGTGACTTCGATATCGCGACCCTTGGGGGCGGCGAGGGTGACGGTCTCGATTTTCAGAGGTTCGCCAAAGGCATGGCAGACGGCGGCGCGGATTTTGGTCATGTGGCGGGCCTTGAGGCTGAGGTTTTGGGCAGGGTGGTGGTGATCGGGGTGCGGGGCGCGTCGAAAACCGACTTTGGATGGCGCGAAACAGTCAAAGTCCGGCTTAAACGGTTTGTTGACGCGAGGGGCTTAGAAAGACCGCAGCGCAAACGAGCATGAGGGACATGGACACAAGAAATGGTGCGCCCGGAAGGTAATAGGCGGCGTCTTCGCGGGCGAAGGTGGCGAAGATCTGGGTCATGATCAGGGGCGATATGATCGTGGCGAGTGCTGCTGTGGACGACAAGACGCCTTGAAGTTCGCCCTGACTGTTGTCGGAGGTGGCGCGCGACATCATGCCTTGAACGGCGGGGGTAACGACGGCTCCGAGCGCTGTGAGCGGGATGAAGAGGATGGCAAGCGTGCCGTTTTCCACAAAGGCGAGGACGAGGAAGGCGAAGAAGTTGAAAGCGAGGCCGTAGAGGATTGTGCCTCGGTCGCCGAACCATCTGAGGATGAGGCGGATCAGGCCGCCCTGGACGATGGCCATGGCGATGCCGAAGGCCCCGAGTGAGAGGCCGATCATGCGGGGGGACCAGCCGAAACGCGCCTCGGTGAAGAAGGCCCAGATCGCAGGATAGACCATGAAGGCGACCTGATAGAGGAAAAAGAGCCACAGGAGGCGGCGTAGTTGTGGTGTGGCGGAGACGTTTTTGAACGCGCCGAGCGGGTTGGCGCGGGCCAGTGTCAGGGGACGTCGGTTTTCGGGTTTCAGGGTTTCGGGCATGACGAAATAGCCGAAAACAAGGTTTGTGGCAGCCAGCGCAGCGGCGGCATAAAACGGCGCGCGGGTGCCGAATTCGGCGAGAAGGCCGCCAAGCAGGGGGCCGAAAACAAAGCCCATGCCGAAGGCGGCCCCGATCATGCCAAAGCGCGCGGCTTTTTCCTCGGGTTTTGAGATGTCGGCCATGAAGGCGGCGGCGGTGGATTGGGTTGCGGCGGCTATGCCTCCGACCATGCGGCCCACCAGCAGGACCCAGAAGGCGCCCGCCAGTGCCATCACGATATAATCCAGCGCCATGACCAGAAGCGAGATCAGCATGACGGGGCGGCGTCCGTATCGGTCGGAAAGTGAGCCGATGATCGGGCCGAAGATGAACTGCATCAGGGCAAAGGCGGTGACGAGGACGCCTCCGTAAAGGGCGGCGTCGGCGAGGGGGATGTTGCTGACCTCGCGCAGAAGGGCGGGCATCACGGGCAGGATCAGGCCGATCCCCATGGAATCGATCACTGTGGTCGCGATGACAAAGATGAGGGGCAGGCGCATTAACGGCTTTCGGCGAAGGAATGGTCCATTGATAGGCCAGCCAGCAAGATGCGGGAAGCGCGGTGCATGTAAGTGCGCCGGGTTTTCGCTAAATGTGACCGATTTCTTTCAGGAAGGACGTGAGGGTTTCGGCGAATTCTTCGGGTTTGTCGACGCAGGGCAGGTGCCCGGCGCCTTTGATCAGGTGGAATTTTGAGCCCTTCACAAGGTCGCCCGTTTCGCGCACGAGGTCCGGAGGCGTGGAGCCGTCTTCACTGCCTGCGATGGCAAGGGTCGGCAGGGTCAGGCTGGCCGTGGTGGTGTAAAAGTCCGTTCCAGCGATGGCGGCGCAGCAGCCGATATAGCCTTCAAGTGGTTGACGGGAAAGCATATTGCGCCAAGCTGCGAGTTCCGTCGTTCGGCGGAATTTCGGACCGAACCACACGTCCATTACCGTGTCGGAGATGCTGACCAGACCGCCTTCGGCGACCGCATCGATCCGCGATTGCCAGGTTTGCACAGTGCCGATTTTGGCGGCTGTGTTTGACAGGACCATTGCTCGGACGAGGTCCATGCGTTTGACGGCAAGGCCTTGCGCGATCATGCCGCCGATCGAAAGGCCGACAAAGGTGCAGTCCTTGACACCAAGGTGATCCAGCAGCGCTTCGGCGTCGGAAATGAGCGCGCCCATCGAATAAGGCGGGTCCAAAGCATCGGTCAGGCCGTGGCCGCGCATGTCGTAGCGGATCAGGCGCAAGGATTTGGGCAAACGCTCGACCACTTTGTCCCAGAGCCTGAGGTCGGTGCCGAGCGAATTTGCGAAGACGACCGCCGGGCCGTGTGGGTCGCCATCGTCGCGATAGTGGGTCTTCAGACCGTCGAGATCGGCAACCAACATGCGCTCACACTCCCTTTGTCATTTCGACGTTAAGCATATTTCTCCAATGCCATACGAAACATGGGCGCGTCTACATTTCCACCCGACGCGACGGCGATGACGTCTTGTGTGTCCGTGCGGTGAAACAGGGCTGCGGCTAGGGCGACGGCACCGCCGGGTTCGAGAACGATTTTGAGACGTGTGAAGGCGATGGCCATGGCGCGCAGGGCGTCGTCGTCGGAAACGACGATGCCGGGGCCGCAATGGGCGGCAAGAATTGGAAAGGTGATCCGGCCCGGGCTGGGGGTCACGATGGCGTCGCAGATCGAACCGGAACGACGGGTGTTCGTCTGGATCGCGCCGGTTGCAAGCGAGCGGGTCACGTCGTCGAAATTTTCCGGTTCGACGGGGCGAGGCGTTAAGCCGGGTGACTTTGCGGCGAGGGCAATCGCGATGCCGGATGTCAGTCCCCCACCGCCGCAGCAAACCAGCACATCGGCAGGGTCAATGCCGGCCTGATTTGCCTGTTCGGCAATCTCAAGTCCGGTCGTGCCCTGGCCTGCTATGACGTGGGCATTGTCAAAGGGTTTGATCAGAGAGAGGCCGCGTTGGGTGGACAGACTTTCTCCGATTTCGTCGCGATCTTCGGTTTCGCGATCGTAAAGAACGACTTCGGCACCGAGCGCGCGCGTGTTAACGATCTTTAACGCAGGCGCGTCCGAAGGCATGATTATCACCGCCGTTGCGCCCAGTTCGCGCGCCGCCAAGGCAACACCTTGCGCATGATTTCCGGACGAAAATGCAATGACTCCCGCCGCGCGCTGGGCGTCTGTGAGGGCCGCAACCGCGTTGCGCGCGCCGCGGTATTTGAATGAACCGGTCTTTTGAAGACACTCGGCCTTGACGAAAATTCGACGTCCGAATTCGGCGTCCAGAAGGGGCGCATTTAACAGTGGCGTGCGCTGGGCGTGGCCTTTCAGACACCCGGCGGCCGTTTCAATATCTGTGATCAGGGGAGCAGTGTCAGCCATGTGGTCAGCACCTTTCGTGATGCGGGTTCGTCGAGGAACGGCACGTGGCCGCGATCTGGCACGTTGGTGAAGATCATGTCGGGTCGGCGGCGCTGCATTTCGTGGACCGTGTCAATGGAAAGCAAGTCGGAATTGACGCCTCGGATCAGGGCGAGCGGCAGGCCTTCAAGGGCCTCGAAAAAGGGCCAGAGATCGGGCACAGGCTGCGTGCCCGCGGCAATCACGGCATCGCGCAAAGCGGGGTCATAGTTAATCTTCAAACCGTTTTCGGTCTGGACATAGTGTCTTTCGACTTCCTCTTGCCAACGGGTTTCGGGGACGTTTTTGAAACCGGAAAGCAAACGGGCGCGCATCGTCGCGGCGTCTTTCATCGTGGTCTCTTTCGGGTTTTTCCCGATGTAATCCCTGATCGTTTCAAGCCCCTTTGGTGCAAGTTCAGGCCCGATATCGACAAGGCACACGCCGGCAAGCCGTGGCTTTGCGGTTGCGGCCAAAAGCATGGCGATAAGGCCGCCACGAGAGGTCCCGAGGAGTGCCGCATTTTCAAGTCTGAGGTGATCGAGGAGCGCGACGACATCTGCGGCTTCAGTTGGGATTGTATAGGTGTCGGACCCCGACCAGCCGGACTTGCCTCGACCCCGATAGTCCATTCTTATCAGTCGGTTGCTTGCCATATACGGAGCGGCATAGTCGAAGTCGCTGCCATTTCGCGTGAGCCCTGCGAGAGCGACCACGGGGGTGCCGTGACCGTCGTCTGTATAGTGGATTTTGGTGCCGTCAGGGGCGTCAAATGTTGGCATTATAGCTTGCCTGCAAGGTCAGAAATTGGGGTGAGATCAGGGAATATATGCGCAGGAACGCCGGGTAGGTTGTCGACAGGTTCATCCGCGCGATTTATCCATGCGGTATGAAACCCATAAGCGGCCGCACCCGCCGCGTCCCAGCCATTTGCCGAGACAAACAGGACTTCGTTCGCGGCGACCCCAAGCCGTTTTTCCACAAGGTCGTAGACAACACGGGCGGGTTTGAAAGTCTTAACATCGTCGACGGAAATGACCGTATCCAGTGACTCGCGCGTTCCCGAGAAATCCACTGCACCATCCAGCATTTCGGGCGATCCGTTGGACAGAATGGCGGTCTTGAAACCGGTCGCCTTCAGCACCGCAAGGACGGTGTGGGCTTCCTTGTAGGCCGGCAGTTCCCAGTAAAGCGCCAACAACGTTTCGCGCAAAATCGGATCGTCGATTTCGGCAGCTTCAAGCGCCCAGTCGAGCGCGTCTTTCGTCACCTGCCAGAACGGCACATAGTCACCCGAAACGGCCCGCAACCAACTGTATTGCAATTGCTTGGTGCGCCAGTCCGCTGCAAGCTTGGGCCAGACCGCCGCAAGCTGGTCCTGGCCGGGTTGTTCTGCGGCGCGCCGGGCGGCGGCGGAGACGTCGAACAGGGTTCCGTAGGCATCAAAGACGCAAGTGGTAACGGGCATTTTGCGCACTCCTTCTTTCGAATGCGACACTGGCATGGCGCCTGCTGTGAGAAAAGAGGAAGCGGCGTTTCAAGCGTTAAGAATAGTAAATATGTGAAGGTTTCGGGCGCTGTTAACGTTTATGAACAGACGCGGCCGATAAAAGTTGTTACCCTCTGAAGCATCTTGGTTATCTTTTTAAGGAAGAGGCGCATATGACTGCTGCTAAATCAGGCGATACCGTGCGTATCCACTATACGGGGACGCTGGCTGACGGGTCGACGTTCGACAGCTCGGAGGGCCGCGACCCATTGGAGTTCACGCTGGGCACCGGGCAGGTGATCGCAGGGTTTGATGCGGCCGTGGATGGCATGAGTGTGGGCGAGGCGAAGACCGTCGAAATCCAAGCAGATAAGGCCTATGGGCCGCACAATCCGGACGCTTTACAGGCTTTTCCGCGTGAAAAAATCCCCGACAACATCCCGTTGGAAATCGGCACGCAACTGCAACTTCAATCATCGCAGGGACACCCGATGATGGTCACGGTTTCCGAGGTGACAGAGACCGAAGTGATCCTTGATGCGAACCATCCGCTGGCCGGCAAAGACCTGACGTTTCAGATCGAGCTGGTCGAGATCGCGTGACTGCGGCGATCTTCATGATCGGCCGATTGTTTTCTTGATCAGATGACGACCCAAACGCGCATGGCGCGCAATATCGCGGTTTATCCCTGGTTCAAGTTCTTCCAAAATCTGCTGTTCTGGCAGGCCGTCTGGTTTTTGTTTTTTCAGGACGTTTTGTCGGCCTCGCAGGCCGTGATCCTGTATGCGGTTTACGACCTGGCCACGACGATTGCGGAAGTTCCGTCGGGCTATTTTTCGGATCGGATCGGACGCAGGTTTACGCTTTTGATCAGCGCATTATCGGCGGTTGGCGCGGCGTTTCTTTTGCTTTTTGGGGCGTCGTTCGAGGCCTTCATTCTGGCGCAGATATTGTGGGGAATAAGTGCGGCTTTCGTGTCAGGAACCGACAGTTCCATCTTGTATGAATCGCTGGCCGCGATGGACCGCTCGGATGAGGTTGAAGTGCAGGAATTGAGGGCTTGGCGCTTTTCTTTTACGGGATTGGCAGCGTCCGCAATGACCGGCGGCGCGATGTCCCTTGTGGCCTATGATCTTGCGTTCGCAGCGACTGCCGTGGCGATGATCTCATGGGCGATCTGTGCTTTTCTGATGGCTGAACCGCCGCGCGAACGGGGGCCTTCTGCAAGTGAAGCATTAAGGTTTATTCATTTAAAAGAAGCGTTTACCAATCCGATTTTGATTTGGTTGTTTGTTCTGAGCACTTTGATGTACGGGTTCAGCCACATCCCATTTGTCTTTGGACAGCCCTTCATTTTTGAGGCGCTGGCCGCGCGCGGTTGGTCGGGGGAGGCCCCTCTGGTCAGCGGTTTCGTCTCGACGGTCATGATGCTGGTGTCCGTGGCCGCATCGTGGTTGGTCCCGCCATTGCGCAAACGAATTGGACTGGCAGCGATCCTGCTTTTTGCGATGTCAATTCAGGTTGGTTTGGTCGGCGTTTTGGCCGTGACGAATTCGGTTCTGGCCATCGCGTTTTTGTTCCTGCGGATGGTGCCATCATCGATACATGGCCCGTTGCTGATCGCGCGTGTACAACCGATCCTGAATGACGATAGCCGGGCGACATACCTGTCGATCAAGAGCCTTGTGGGACGCCTGATGTTTGCGGCTTCGTTGTGGATTGCGGCGGCGGCAACGACGGATGTCGGGTTGATGTCGTATCCGGAAATTCAAGCTGTTTTAGGGTGGTATTTTGCGATTGGTCTGCTTGCTTTTTGCGCCCTTGCGGTTCTGGCTCGGCGCATTCCCATTGAACCGGCCGGATCCGTGATGGCGGCGGACGTTAAAGAAGGTTAATACCCAACCATGACACGTCGCATCGCTGTTTTTACCGGAAACCGGGCGGAATACGGGCTGTTGAGCCCGGTTCTTCAGGCGATCTCGGACGATCCGGCTTTGACCTTGCAATTGATCGTGGGTGGGGCGCATCTGGATGCAACGTATGGGCGAACGCGTGACGAGATTGTCGCGGATGGCTTTGCGATCTCCGCCGAAATATCGGCTGGTTTGGGTAGGGACACCGCACGGGCAATCGGCGAGGGAGTGCTTGGGATCACGGATGTTCTGGAGACCCTAAAACCCGATATTCTGGTGGTATACGGAGACCGTTTTGAAGCCTTTGCCGCTTTGATTGCTGCGTCACAATCGAATATTCCGGTCGCGCATATCGAAGGAGGGGACAAGACCGAAGGCGGTGCGTTGGACGATTCCGTGCGCCATGCCATGACGAAACTGGCCCACATTCACTTTGCAACAAATCCGGAGGCGGCCTGGAGAATTGCAGCAATGGGTGAAGAAACTTGGCGAATTCATGATGTTGGGCTGCCTGTCATCGATAAGATCAAGGCGGGGGACTTTCCGGGTGCTGAAGAGGTGGCGGCGACGCTTGGGCTGGATTTGACCCGGCCCGTGGTTCTTTTTACGCAGCACGCGATCACAACCGAGCCAGACCGGGCGGCGGCTCAGCTTGCGCCAAGTCTGGCGGCGATGGAGCGGGCGATTGCCGAACACGGCGCGCAAATCGTGGCGACTTATCCCAACAATGACGATGGCGGGGAGATCATTCTTGAGCGTCTGAAGGTCTGGTCTGACGAACAGCCGGAGGTTGTGTTGAAGCAAAGTCTTGGGCGCGCGCTTTATCACGGCACATTGAACGTGGCCGGACGTGTAACGCGGGGTGCTTGTGTGGGAAATTCCTCCAGCGGGCTGAAGGAAACCCCGGCATTCGCCTGTCCAACGGTGAATATTGGGTCCCGGCAATCGGGGCGCCTGTCCGCAGAAAACGTTCTTCACGTTAATTATGATGAAGAAAGCATATCAAATGCGTTGTTTCGTTGCATGACGGATGATGCTTTTCGGCAGATCTGCGCAACCTGCGAGAATCCCTATGGGGACGGAAATACCGGACCGAAGATCGTTGAGGCATTGAAAGTATTAGATATTTCCGATGCCGGGCTTTTGCAAAAGAAACTGACGCTGGACCCTTAGGCCGGTTCGCGCAAGGATGTCAGCTATGGATAACAAGACCTTAAAGGCACTTACGATCTCGCGTGATGTTTCGGTACGGGACGCGATTGCCACGATTGACCGGTCGCGCCGTCAGATTGCATTGGTTGTGGACCCGGACGGCAAGCTTATTGCGACGGTGACGGACGGGGATGTGCGGCGTGGCATTTTGCGAGGAGACGATCTGGATGGTCCCGTTTCGCAGGTGATGCATGTTTCTCCGACGGTGGTGCGTGAGGGTGAAAACGACCGCGAAGTCCGGCGACTTATTCGGGAACGCAAACTTCAGCACGTCCCGGTCATTGATGCGTCCGGGCGGCTTACCGATCTGGCGACTGTTGACGAATTGTTTGGTGTGGCGCCGCGTGACACGCGGGTTGTCTTGATGGCCGGCGGACTTGGCACGCGCCTTCGCCCGTTGACCGAAAAGATACCAAAGCCAATGTTGCCGGTCGGTGGCAAGCCGCTTTTGGAGCAGATACTGGGCGTCTTTGTTGACCAGGGATTCCAGCGTATCTCAATCTCTGTTAATTACCGTAAAGAAATGGTTCAGGATCATTTCGGCGATGGTTCAAAGTTTGGCGTTGAGATCGACTATATTGAAGAAGACGAACCCATGGGGACCGCCGGTGCCCTGTCACTTCTGAAAGAGCGTCCGACACGTCCGTTCATTGTCATGAATGGTGATCTTCTGGTTTCACTTCGTTTCGACAGGCTGTTGAAATTCCACAAGGAAATGTCGGCAGTTGGCACGATGGTGGTCCGCGAATACGAATACCAGGTGCCTTACGGCGTTGTCCGGGCGGATGGTGACTTGATGACGGGTATCGAAGAAAAGCCGACCGAACGCTATTTCGTGAACGGCGGAATTTACGTTTTATCGCCTGAAGCCTTTGATGCTATTCCAAAAGGCAAAGCTCTTGATATGCCCGCGCTGTTAACAAACCTTAAGGATAGCGAACGGCGTGTCGCTGTGTTTCCGATGAGTGAGTACTGGCGCGATATCGGGCGGATTGACGATCTGGAAGCTGCGCGAACGGAATTCGATACAATTTTCGGCAAATGACCCACTTAGCCGAAACGCCGACGACCACGCTATTTATTGGAGCCCCGACGCGACTTGGGCATGCGGTGAATGCGTTTGTGCGCAAGTACGCAACGTCGCTTGGTCAAGGCGGTGTGACGGCGTTTCCAAATAAGATCGTGACGCATGCGTTGCGCGCGGCAATTGGTGATGCACCAGAGCCTGACGAGTTGCAAAATCTGATTGCTGCGGCCGCCGAAAAGCGGCTTTTTCTCTCGGCTTTGTTTGCAATGGGGCGTCCGGGGACAGCCGTGCGGGACGACGAATTATTCCCAGAGGCTGAGCGGATGTTGAGCGAGATTTCGGCGGTATTGGACGGTCAGATTGCGCGTGTTGTCGTGGCGATCGAGCCGTTGCATCATTTGCTTTTATCGGTTGAGCGCGAGCAGGTCTATTCGCGGTCCCGTGGGGTGCGCTGGGACGTGCTTTACGAGGTCAGTTGGGCGGAGTTGCTTGATGTTGTTGAGACGTGTTTCACAGAGGCCGAAATCGCTGTCCTGACACCGTATTCGATTGATACCGGTCCAACGCCGGTTTTGCACTATCTCTTTGGAAACAAGGGATTTGAACTGGCTTCTCACGAGGCTGGATCAGCGTTTTTTGATGCTGCGAAAGACGTGCCTTCCTGTCTGCAAATCAGGGAGCAAACCGGTTTGGACAAGGTCGCTTGCGATCTGCTTTTGCAGCGGTTCCGCGAGGACGTTGATGCGATTTCGAAGCGGTCGCGTTTGCGGGTGTTTTGAGCATGACGTCGCGGTTTGAGCGTCGCCATCTTGAGGCCTGCCAGACTGGGGATGGTTGGCTTTTGGCGGCGACGTCTGCGGCGGGGTTGGGGTATCGGACGTATCTGTCGGGTGCCAACGAAGAGGCGATTTGCGAGGCATTTTCGGGCGGGGTGGTGTGGCACCGCAAAGTTGGGCGTGGCGTGCTTGCGGTGACGTCTGACACGAGCGGATGCGCCCCAGCGGAAACTGGATTGTTTAACGCTAAACGATGTTTGCTTGCCATAAGGAATGGTGAGAGCGTGGAGGCGGCGCTGGATTGGATAGCTTACCATTTGGCATTTGGCGTTAACGGCGTTTTGATTTTTGATCAGGCTGCGCCGGGCGAAGACTTGCGATTTGCGTCTGATCTGGAGGCGCGCTTGCGCACGATGGGAGACGCGGCGCCGTTCGTTTTGTATGTGACTGCGTCGCGTTCCGTGGGGCAGTCGAGCGGACCGGATGCGCGGCTTGCAGTGTCTGCTCCGGCGGCTCCGGGGCATGTGCGCCAAAAGGAGCAGACGCCAGACCCTTGGCACAGTGCGTTTACTGAGACGATCCTTTTGGAGACGCTGCGCAGGCGGTTTTTGGGCGAGGCGGCGTCGGTAGCGTTTCTTAACCTTTCGGATCTTTTACTGGCGGGGCGGCGGGGGGAGACGGCGTTTGATCGGGCAGAGGAACTGCCGGGGCGGTGCTATCTTCTGGAGGGGAAGGAGTATTATCCCTGGCGGCTTCGAAAAGGGGGAGCGCGGCATGTGGATCATGTCTATTTGCGCCGGGACGAGCCGCGCAAAGTGACGCGATGGTGCGTTGCACCGACGACGTTGGAAGACCCTTCGGTGTGGCGAATGATCCGGGTCGGTGGGGCGCGGGGTGTCGTTGAAGGTGCGCGGTTTGTGCGGGCGATGGGCGTTGCTTATCCGGGGGCGAAGGTCGGGCAGTTGGTGCGAAAGTCAGCGCTGATTGAAGACTATGGCGTGAGATCGGCATTGGAAGATGCGTTTGGTGTCAAGGCCTTGGCGGCTCCGGTGCGGGTTGAGCCAGAGGCGGGCGGCGATGGTGTGACGGTTGTGACGGCAATGAAGAATGAGGGGCCGTTCATTCTGGATTGGATCGCGCATCACCGGGTTGTCGGGGTGGATCGGTTTCTTGTTTATACGAATGATTGCGATGACGGAACGGATGAGGTTCTGGACGCCTTGGCCGGGGAAGACGTGGTCGTGCGACGGGATAACCCGTATCGCGAGACCGGGAATGTCCCTCAGCATGCAGCGTTCCGGGCGGCGGAGTCCGAGGCGATTGTGACGGGGGCTGAATGGTGTCTGACGCTGGATGTGGACGAGTATATCAACGTTCATAAAGGTGAAGGAACGCTTCAGTATTTGTTTACCGCGACGGATGGGGCGAACGTGATTTCGATGCCTTGGCGGCTGTTCGGGAATGGGGATCTGGAGGTGTTTGAAGACGCACCGGTGACGCAGCAGTTTCACGCTTGTGCGCCGGAATTTTGTTCGCGTCCGCATCAGGCATGGGGGTTCAAGACGGTCTATAAGAATGCAGGCCTGTTTCGGCGGCTGGGGGTGCATCGCCCCAAAGGGATTGTGGATGAGAGCCGGTTGCGCTGGGTCGGTGGGGACGGGCGGCCCTTGCCTGCGAAAATGTGGAAAAACGGGTGGCGGATGACCTCGGGGACGTGGGGCTATGATCTGGTGACGCTGAACCATTATGCGGTGAGGAGCGCGGAGAGTTATCTGGTGAAGCGGGACCGGGGGCGGGTCAATCACGTGGATCGGGGGCAGGGTGTCGCTTATTGGTTTCGGATGAATCACAACGCGGCCGAGGATCGTTCGATCCGGCGGTATGATGCGCGGGTGGCCGAGGAGCGGGCGCGGTTGGCGGCTTTGCCTGGGGTGCAGGGGGCACATGAGCGGTCCGTTGAGTGGCATCGTGGACGGATTGGTGAATTGATGCAGCTATCTGATTTTGCGGAATTATATGGCGAGATTACGGGCGCGCGGTTGAAGCATCTGTCGCGGATGTTGAAGCATTTTGGATCGAATGTGTTTTTGTCGGGACCGGATGTCATTCCGGATGAAATTCTGGAACGACCCGCTGTGGGGGACTGGCAATTTACCATTCCGAAGCCGAAACGCGCCGATTAGTTTAGCGTTAAACTATATCTCCACCCAGTGGACGCCTGCGGGCGGAATGACGATGCCGCGCCAGTGGACCGGGGTGGCGGCGTAGTTAAAGGCGAAGCGGTGGGTGGCGGTGTCACGCACGCGCAGACCCTGCGGCAGGACTTCGAGGTAGAGGCCTGCGGCGGGTGCGATGAGTGTGAGAACGCGATCCCATGCGGTGCGGTCGGGCCATCCGGCGAGGTAGTGGAGTGTGCCGGAGCTGACGAGGGCGGGGTGCTCGTTTTTGGTTTTGATCGTGATGTCTGCACTGCCTTCAACGCGTTCGGACCAGTGGACGAAACTGCCGCCGCCTTCGAGCAGGTTTTGAGAGCCGGGCGGCATGCTTTCGACGAAGGTGACGGTGGCGTCGAGGCCGGGAAGGTTTGGTGGGAGCGGGACGGGGATGGCGCCGTTTGTGTCTTTTGCGCCTGAGCGGGGGCCGACAATGACGTGGCCGTCATGGGCGGCGAGGCGGGCTTTCAGGGCGTCGTCCATGATGGCGAGGCCGGGGGCGACGACGAGTTTGTAGCCCTCAAGCGGGGCGTTTTTTGGCAGGATGTCTACCGAAAGGCCTGTGCGGCGCAGCGCGCGGTAGGTGTCGAGCACGAGGCGGAAATAGCTGAAGTCCGCGCCTTGGGGTTGGGTGCCGAGGACCCAATCGGCTTCATAGTCAAAGAGGAAGGCGACGTGGCCTTTGGCCGGGATGATCTCGC
>JABDQU010000373.1 GCA_013042105.1 Boseongicola sp. | reverse complement strand
CTTCCTCTGTGAGGGGTGGGGTGAGAGGGTAGGTGGAAGGGATTAAATCCTTGGCCATCCTGTCTCCGCCTTCTTGCTGTATTTGGTTATCGGGGGAGTCGGTTAATGGGGCATTAATGTTGAATTTTATCGTCCTCGCTATTTATGGGGAGTGTCACGGATCAGGGGAATGGTCTGTGGACATTCACTTCGTGACACTGCCGAAGGATCATATCCGAAGGCAACGCGGCTATGGCGTTCGTTCCAATGTGCACGACGCTGCGAGCGCAGGGTGCGGTGTGCGGGCGCACTTGCGCGAATTGGTGAGTCGCCGTTCATACATTGGGAAATGCGCCGGTTTAGGCACGTCGGTATGACGTCGGTATCGCGTCGGTGCGACCGCGCGCTGACCCCCATGGTTAAGACAACGCGCGCAAAAAAGGTTGAGAGTTGGTAAACGCTCAAGACATCCCGGCGAGGAGCGCATAAGCTTGAGCGAGGGTGCATCGGTGTGCCGAATTTTCAGGAGTGCGGGTGCGTGTCGGACCTTTATCAGATCATTTATCGTTCGCGGCCCTTCGGGTTTGACGAGACGTCGCTTGCGGGAATTTTGCTGGATGCGCGGCGCTGCAATACGCGCGACGCGATATCGGGCGCTTTGGTCTGTCGCCATGATATTTTCCTCCAACTGCTGGAAGGGCCGGAGGCGGCTGTCCGGGCTGCCTTTCAACGGATCGAGCGGGACGACCGGCATGTGAATGTCGTGCAACTGGTCGGCGAGGCGGTCACCGAGCGGTTGTTCGGGGATTGGGCGATGCTGCACGATCCAGCCGAGAGCGAGATCTGGAGCGAGGCCGAGGTGGCCGCGGGGGCGGCCGAGCGCGCGACGCCTGAGACTGTGCGCGCGATGTTTGCTGCGTTGCGGGTTGCACAGGGCGAGGGGCGTATGGACGCCTGAGGCGTTTTGAGGGCTCTGCCCTCGCGGGCCCTTCGGGCACGCTCACCCGGGATTTTTGGACCCAAAGAGGGGCGGCGGGATTTCAGGCTGCGTCGTCGACGAGCCCATCGATGAAAAGGCTGAGGAGTTGCGGGCGGCCCGAGACGCCGGCTTTGCGGTAGATCGCGGCGGTCTGGGCTTTGATGGTGCCTTCGCTGACGCCGCGCAGGTTCGCCATTTCCTGGGTTGAGAAGCCCTTGATGGCGAAGATGGCGACGTCGCGTTCGGCGGGCGTGAGGTGCCATTCGGTAAAGAGGTCTTCGAGGACGTCGCGGAACGCGCTTTGCGCACGTTTCAGCGCGGCTTCGGCTTTGGCGGCTTCGGCGCGGGCTTGTTTCAGGGCCAGTGACGAGGCCGACGGCGGCTCCGATTTCGATCAATTCGATGAAGGTCCAGGACAGGGGTGGCAGGGGCAGGGCGAAAACGGAGGCGGCGATTTGCACGACGAAAAACGCTGCGCAGACGACCTGAATGATCAAAACGACTGCAATGATCAGCCGGTTTTTCATGGGTGGTGCCTTTCGGCGGTGGTTTGTGGGCGGTGTCTCACGGTTCAGTCGTCGTCGCGGTCATCGCGGTCATCATCATCGCGGTCATCATCATCGCGATCATCATCGTCGTCATAGTCATCGTCGTCATCATCATCATCATCGTAGCCGCCGTTTTCACCATCGTCGTCCCGGTCCTGGTTTGATCGGCCAAGGAGCCGGATGTAGTCGCGCAATACAACGCCGGTGATCGGGTTCACCACGATCTCGCGGCGATACCTTGGGCTGAGGGCGACGAAGCGCAGGCGTCCGAGCAGGGTTCTGGTGATCCGGATTTCCTCGTAGCCTTCGTCTTGCAGGACCGTGACATAGTGATCGCGCAGCGTGTTTTCATTCGCGACGGCCGGAGCGGCGGCGAAGGTGAGAAGCACAATGAGGATCAGGCGTTTCAGCATCTCTCGGTCCTAAACAGGCTCCAGCATTGGCCGGAGCCTGTGGTTTGTAAAGTCAGACGCGGCGATCAGTCGTCATCGCTGTCGTCGTCGTCGTCATCATCATCATCCAGAAAGTCGCGGTTTCTTGTGCTGATGTCTACGCCGCTTTGGCCGAGGTCGTCACCGTCTGCGCGTTCCATTTCGCGTTTCAGGATCTGGCCGGTGGCCCGGTCGTAGACGACCTCGAGCTTTTCCGTGCCGCGGATGGCTTCGACTTTTACCTGAGAGATACCGTTCTTGATCTCGATGTAGCCGTAGCCGAGGTCCTGGAGGTTGGCGACGATCTTGTCGCTGAAGTCGTCGGCCTGAGCGGCACCCATCCAGACGGCGAAGGCGGTGGCAAGGGGGATTGTATACTTCATCTGCGTATCTTTCCTGAAACTGCGCAGGCCGTCGTGGCTGCGCTTCGCCCCGTCTTTTCAGCAGCGCAGGCGTCGCAAGGATATTGGCCCGAGGTTTAGGATCATCGCCATATCCCATCGGTTTAGGCGCATAAACCTTGGGTTATGCGGGGCGTTTCATCAACTTTTGGCTGATAGGGGCAGAGTGTGGAGCGATGGCCGCCGGATCAGGTGGCCGAGCCGCCGACCGTGAGACCGCCGATCATCAGGGTTGGCTGGCCGACGCCCACCGGGACCCATTGGCCGTTCTTGCCGCAGGTGCCCATGCCGGGATCAAGCGCCATATCGTTGCCGATGGCGCGGATGTGTTTCAGGGCTGTGGCGCCGTCTCCGATGAGGGTCGCGCCTTTGACTGGCGCCCCGATCTGGCCGTTTTTGACCTGATAGGCTTCGGTGCAGGAGAAGACGAACTTGCCAGAGGTGATGTCGACCTGCCCGCCGCCAAAGCCCACGGCGTAAATGCCGTCTTTGAGGTCGGCGACGATATCCTCGCGGGTGGTGTCTCCGCCGAGCATGTAGGTATTCGTCATGCGGGGCATGGGCGCGTGGGCGTAGCTTTCGCGACGTCCGTTGCCGGTGGCGGGGACGCCCATGAGGCGGGCGTTCTGGCGGTCTTGCATGTAACCCACGAGGACGCCGTCTTCGATGAGGGTGTTTTTGGCGGATGGCGTGCCTTCGTCGTCCACGGTGATCGAGCCGCGGCGGTCCGGGATGGTGCCGTCGTCGAGGACGGTGACGCCTTTGGAGGCGATTTGTTTGCCCATGAGGTGGGAAAAGGCGGAGGAGCCTTTGCGGTTGAAGTCGCCTTCAAGGCCGTGGCCGATGGCTTCGTGCAGAAGGATGCCGGGCCAGCCGGGCCCCAAGACGACGTCCATGACGCCGGCGCGGGCGGGGACGGCCTCCAAGTTGACGAGGGCGATGCGGAGCGCCTCGCGGGCGGCTGATTTCCAGTGCTCGGGGTCGATGAGGCCGGTGAGGGCTGTGCGCCCGCCGCCGCCGGAGCCACCGCTTTCGCGCCGGCCGTTTTCTTCGACGATGACCGAGACGTTGAGGCGGGTCATGGGCCGGGTGTCGGTGACAGAGTGGCC
>JABDQU010000051.1 GCA_013042105.1 Boseongicola sp. | reverse complement strand
CGCCGGTCGTAGTTGTGGATGACAAGGCGCCGATTGGTCAAGTTTCGCGCAGTTCGGTCTTGCGCCGGATCCTTGGTGAAGACACAGGGCATTAAGCGTTTCGCTTTTGGCTGAGGTGTGGTGTAGTTGGCCCGAAGCGCGGCAGAAGTTGTGCATTGGTGACAAGCGAGACTGATGGTCGAACCAACCGAAAGCGAAAGCCGCAAGCTGCTTGGCAGGCTCCGCGAGGCGCTGGCAGAAGACAGCGCAGGTCAGGCGCGACTGGACAGGGTCACGCAGCTTATCGCCTCGTCCATGCGGACCGAGGTGTGTTCGATCTACTTGTTCCGTGACGATGAAACTCTGGAACTTTGCGCAACCGAAGGCCTGAACCCGGACGCTGTGCACCAGACGCGGATGCGCCTTGGCGAGGGGCTGGTCGGTCGTGTGGCGCGCAGGGGAAAGGTCATCAATACGGCTGACGCCCCTGCAACGCGGGGTTTTCGCTTTATGCCCGAAACGGGCGAGGAAGTGTATTCGTCGTTCTGTGGCGTGCCAATTCAACGACTTGGCGAGCGTTTGGGCGTGCTGGTGGTGCAATCCAAGGAAGAGCGCGTCTTTCACGAAGACGAGGTCTATGCGCTTGAAGTGGTTGCTATGGTTCTGGCCGAAATGACCGAGCTTGGGGCGTTTGTCGGCGAAGGCGAAGCGCTTCGGGCGCGTCATACTTTGCCAGCGATGTTTCGCGGAAGTGTCGGTCAGGAAGGCGTCGCCGAGGGGTATGTATGGCTGCATGAGCCGCGTGTCGTGGTATCAAACCCGATTGCAGACGACCCTGCGGTTGAGACCACAAGGTTGCGGGAAGCCGTCGATCATTTGCGTATGTCGGTCGACGATATGCTGACTTCGGTGAGCAATGAGACGGCAGATTCTGATCAGCGCGAGGTCATGGAAGCGTATCGGATGTTCGCCAATTCGCGTAGCTGGCTCAGGCGCATGGAAGAGGATATCGCCGCCGGGCTTTCGGCAGAAGCCGCTGTTGAGAAAGAACAATCCGCCGCACGGACCCGCATGAGTCAAGTGCCTGATGCTTATCTTCGAGAGCGGCTGCATGATCTTGACGACCTGTCGAACCGGCTTTTGCGCATCCTGACCGGACAAGGCAAGGACACAGGCGCGGCCCTTCCGGACAAGGCTATTCTGGTGGCGCGCAATATCGGTCCGGCTGAGCTTTTGGATTATGGGCGTGAACGGTTGCAGGGGATCGTGCTGGAGCAAGGCTCGGTCGGCAGTCATGCGGCCATCGTGGCGCGTGCGTGGGCTATTCCGCTGATCATCCATGCCGCGAAGGTGACCACGGAAGCCTTAAACGGCGACCATGTGATGGTGGACGGAGATCAGGGGCTTGTGCATCTGCGTCCTGACGATACGGTGGTCACCGCGTTTCGCGACAAGATCGCAATGCAGGCCAAGGCACAGGAACGCTATTCCGGCCTGAGGTCCCTGCCCGCCCAGACGAAATGTGGTTCGGTTGTCGGGCTCCACATGAACGCGGGCCTGATTGCAGACCTGCCGTCCTTGGAGAGTTCAGGTGCGGAAGGCGTTGGGCTTTTCCGGACGGAATTGCAGTTTTTGATTCGCTCGAAAGTGCCACGGCGCGGTGAACTGGCGGCGATCTATACGCGGGTTCTGGATGCGGCCAAGGACAAGCGGGTGGTGTTTCGCACGCTTGATATCGGGTCGGACAAGGTGCTGCCCTATATGAAGCGCGAGGACGAGCCGAACCCGGCACTGGGCTGGCGCGCGATACGTGTGGGGCTTGATAAGCCGGGCGTGATGCGGATGCAGTTACAAGCATTGATCCGGGCGACAAAGGGACGGCCTTTGACGCTGATGTTCCCGTTCGTGGCGCAGTTTGATGAGTTCAAGCAGGCGCGTCAGCATGTTTTCGACGAGTTGGAGCGCGAGCAAAAACTGGGGCATGTCTTGCCCCAGAAGGTTGAGGTTGGCGCGATGCTTGAAACCCCCAGCCTTGCTTTTGCGCCGAAGCAATTCTTTGAAATGGCTGACTTTATCTCAATCGGGGGCAACGATCTGAAGCAGTTCTTTTTCGCCGCGGATCGCGAGAATGAACGGGTGCGACGGCGCTATGATACGCTGAATGTCAGCTATCTTACCTTCATTGAGAGCATCGTGGATCGCTGCGCCGAGACAGGCACGCCGGTCAGCTTTTGTGGCGAGGATGCAGGGCGCCCGATCGAAGCGATGTGCTTTGCGGCCATGGGTTTGCGCGCGCTTTCTATGCGCCCGGCGTCTATTGGTCCGGTGAAGCATTTGTTGCGGCGGGTCGACCTTGGAGAGGTCAAGGCTGTGATCGACGCCTCGCGCGAGTCAGGTGTGCAATCGGTGCGCGGCGATGTGATGGAGTGGCTCAGGACCCAGGGAGATAGGGTTTAGATGCGCGCATGACGCGACCAGAACCGCATCTGAAGAAGGACGCCAGCGACAGCCAGTCCGACGGTCAGACCTAGCCAGACGCCAACCCCGTCGAGCCCGAAAATAAAGCCCAGAACATAACTGGTAGGCACGCCAACGCCCCAATAACTGAAGGCGGCCATGATCATCGGAACGCGCGTGTCCTGCACGCCCCGTAGCATGCCAAGCGCCATGACCTGCCCCGCATCGACGGCCTGAAACAGGGCAGCCAGAGCCAGCAGCACCGTGCCCACAGCGAGGATTTCTATACGATCCGGGTCGTCGGGATCGATAAAGGCCCCCACGAGCGGTTCGGGCAGGATAAGGAAGACCGCGATCGTAACGCAGACGGCGATGGCAGACATCACGAGGGCCGCCTGACAGGCCAACCGCAGGGTGACCGCGTCCGAGCGGCCCCAGGCGCGCCCTGCCCGCACTGTGATGGCCTGACTGAGGCCGAGGTGAATCATGAAGGTGATCGAGGCGATCTGAAGCGCAATGCCATGCGCGGCCAGCGCGATGGTGCCGACCCAGCCCATCATGATCGAGGCAATCGCGAAGAGACCGACCTCGGACAACAGGGTGATGCCGATGGGCCAGCCAAGGTGGAAGACCCGGGACATGGCCTCCCAATCGGGGCGCTGGAAGTTTTGGAAAAGCGTGTATTGTGGCGTCTTTTTAAGGGCATAGGCCACAAGGATGATGACGCCAAAGCCGTGCCCAACGACCGAGGCAATGGCAGCACCAATGACGCCAAGTTCGGGTGCCCCCCAATTGCCGAAGATCAGGGCGTAGTTGACGAAGATGTTCAGAACGAATGTCGCAAGTGTGGCGATCAGCACAATGCGCGTTAGTTCAAGCGCCGAAAGATAGCTGCGCATGACCATGACAATAAGCGCCGGCAGGATACCGACGCCCGCATAGGCCATATACTGACCACCCAGGACGCTGACGCTGTCTGATTGACCGATGGCGCGAAAGAACTGCTCGAAGAACAAGCAAAGCGGAATGATCGCCAAACCATAGAGGATCGACAGCCACAGCCCCATACGCGTAACGCGACGCACCTGACGGTCGTCATCGGTCCCCGCCGCACTGGCAACGAGCGGCATGACGCCAATTGCAAAACCGGCCCCCACAATGAAGATCGTGAAGTAGATCGGGCTGGCCAGAGATACGGCGGCCAGTGCTTCGACATCATACCAGCCCAGCATCAGGACATCGGTCGTCTGGATCGCAACCTGCGCAAGCTGACTGCCCACAAGGGGCAACCCGAGCGTCCACAAGGCGCGCGCCTGTCCACCAAACGTGGGGTTTGGTGTGTCTGGTTTCGATGTATCCGACATATCTGCGCTATACGCCTTGGCCGCCCTTCCGGCAAATCTATTCTTTTCGCAGACAATCGACTGGTTTTTGCGGCTGGTTTTTGCGGCCCTTCCGGGCATAGTGGCACAAACTAGTAAACGGCAGGTAAATGACGCAAAAAGATTCCCTTATAGCCACGCGACACGGCGGCACGGCATTGGTGCAGGCCCTGGCAACCCAAGGCGTTGAACGCGTGTTTTGTGTGCCCGGAGAGAGCTTTCTGGCGGCTTTGGACGGGCTATTTGACAGCGACATTGACGTGATCGTGAACCGGCAGGAAGGCGGCTCGGCGATGATGGCCGAGGCCGATGGCAAGCTGACCGGACGACCCGGCGTGGCCTTCGTGACAAGGGGTCCAGGGGCTACGAATGCGGCCGCAGGCGTGCATATAGCCTTTCAGGATTCAACGCCGATGGTGCTGTTTGTGGGACAGGTCGCAAGCGATCAACGGGACCGAGAAGCATTTCAGGAGGTCGATTATCGCGCCATGTTCGGGCCCTTGGCCAAGTGGGTGGCCGAGATTGACCGAACCGATCGCATCCCCGAATACGTCAGTCGCGCGTTTCACACGGCGATGTCCGGCCGCCCCGGCCCAGTGGTTCTGGCCTTGCCTGAGGACGTGTTGTCAGCGCCCTGTGACGCCGCCGTTCTGCCGCGCGCCGAGCCCGCGGGCCAAGGCGCCTCGAAAGAGGATATCGACCGTATTATCAGAGATATAGGCGCTGCTTCTAAACCGTTTCTTTTGGTCGGCGGCGGTGGCTGGGACGATGATGCGCGTCAGGCTTTGGGCGACTTTGCCGAGGCTATGCAAGTGCCTGTGGGCACGTCATTCCGGTGTCAGGACTATATTGATAACAGGCATCCGAATTACGCCGGGGACGTCGGAATCGCGATAAATCCGGCGCTGGCTGAACGTATCCGCGC
>JABDQU010000366.1 GCA_013042105.1 Boseongicola sp. | reverse complement strand
AACCGCGTGATCCGGTTGCGCAACTCCGGCGGCAACGACAGCGCAATCGACGCCACCTTCTCACCATCGCCAAACACGAACGTCCCGCTCGTCAATTGCCGAGGTGTTCCCGACGGATCAAGCCCATGCCCGATTACCGTCGCCTCCGACGCACCCGTCGTCCGACTGCGCACCGCCTCCAAAGCAATCGCACCGTCCTGAAACCGCGCAGGCCGCAATCCAAAAACGGGCCGCTGCGCCTCAAACACCGAAACTGCGCCTGCGTTCTGCAATGCGCTCAAAAGCCCAGCGCGCCAAGGATGATCCAGCCCATCCGACACCCAATACGTATCGAAGCCGCTGCCCAATCCATCAGCCCACGAAATCACAGCATCCGCATCCGGCACCCAAGCCGCCGGCTCCAAATTCGGCAATTCCGCGCTCCAGGCATCCGCCGAGCGGAACGCCAAATCGCCAGCCTGAATATCCGTCAAGACCACCACCGCCGTCTCGCGCCCGGCCTGCAAAGCCTCACCCAAAACCACGTCGACCCGCTCAATGCGCCGCGTCCAGTCCGACGCCCCGGCCCATGTGCCATCCATCAGAACCAAAAGCGGCCCATCGCCGCCCGTCCGGTCCTGCGGGTTCAAAACCGGCCCCGCAAACCCAACAATCGCCGCCGCCACAGCCAGAGTGCGAAGCAACAACAACCACCACGGCGTGCGATCCGTCTGTGTCTCGTCGTCCGTCAACCCAAGCAGCAACGCCACGCCCGGAAATCGCCGCCGGATCGGCGCTGGTGGCACCGCGCGCAACAACAGCCACAGGATCGGCAAAGCGATCAACCCAAGCAGCAACCACGGCGCGCCAAACCCTATGGGCCCAATGCTCCACATCAGTGCACGCGCTCCAAAGCACCATAAAGCCACAACAAGGCCGCCGACGCCGACGCATCCGTATGATGACAATGATATTGCCACCCCGTCGCACGACACAAAGACTGCAACTCGTCTTTGCGCTCGGCCAACCGCTCCAGATACCGATCCCTGAGATCGCCAGCCTTCAACGTCTCATGCGCCAAAGTCCCGCCGACGCTCTCAAAGATCGTGCGCCCGTCAAAGGGAAACGCCTCTTCCTGAGGGTCGAGAACCTGCACCAAAGCCCCATCAACCCCGCGATCCGCAGCCCGCGTCAACGCCGCCTTCGCCGCGCCAATATCCCCGAGAAAATCCGACACAAAAACCGCCCGCGAGCGCACAGGAACTCCGCGCAACTCCGGCGCAATATACTCCGACGCCTCGGCGCTCTCCGCTAAAGACGCCGTCAGCCGCATCAACTGCACCTGCCCCGAACGCGGCGGCAATCCCGCATTGGTCAATCCAACCCGCTCACCACCCCGAATAAGCAACACCGCCATCGCCAAAGCCAACAGCCGCGCGCGATCCGCCTTCGTCGGCAACGCCTTGTCCGAAGAAAACTCCATCGACTGCCCGGTATCCAGCCAGATCATCACCGACTGAGCCGCCTGCCATTCCTTCTCGCGCACGAACAAACCGTCGTCCGACCGCGCCGACCGCCGCCAGTCGATCGAGCGCGCCTCATCACCCGCATGGCTTGGGCGATACTGCCAAAATTGGTCGCCCTGCCCTACACGCCGCCGCCCGTGCTCCCCCGCAATCACAGAAGACGCCAAATGCTCCGCCGCCGCCAAAAGCGGAGGAAACGGACCCGCAAGGGTCTCAGCGTCCTGCCTTAAACGGGGCGCTTGTCTCACGCGGCAGCCTCAGTCCGGGTCACGACCTCGGTCACCTGAGAAATCACCGTGTTCAACTCCATGCCCCGCGCACGCGCCGCAAAGGTCAGCGCCATGCGGTGCGTCAACACCGGCGTCGCCATCGCGGCCACGTCCTCAACCGACGGCACAAGACGCCCTTCGAGCAACGCCCGCGCCCGCACCGTCAGCATCAACGCCTGCGCCGCGCGCGGCCCCGGGCCCCAACCGACATTTTCGCGCACGATATCACTCGCGCCGTCCTCATCCGGACGGCACGCCCGCACCAGATCAAGGATCATCTCAACCACCGCTTCACCAACCGGCATCTGGCGCACCAAAGCTTGCGCCGCCATCAACTCTTCCGGTGTAAAGACCCGCGTAGACTCCGCCTCGCCCGCTCCAGTGGTCGCCATCAGGATATC
>JABDQU010000050.1 GCA_013042105.1 Boseongicola sp. | reverse complement strand
AGGAAATCGACCGAGAAATCACCGAGGTTGTTCACTTGAATGAATGGCTCGGGATCACTCAACGACCGTGTATCGCCAAGAATTGTATCGCGGATGATCCGCTCTGCTTCGGCAAGGTTCGCGCCGTAAGACACACCGAAAACCCACTCAGCACGACGTCTGTCATATACCGAGTAATTGGTGATCGTATTCGACCAGACCGACGTATTCGGCATGATGATCTGCACGTTATCCAGCGTCGCAAGCTCGGTGTTGAAGATGGAAATGTCCTTCACCGTGCCCATGACACCGTTAACCTCAACGAAATCGCCAACTTTGATGGGTCGAAAAATCACCAGCATCACGCCCGATGCCACACCACTGAGAACCCCTTGCAGCGCAAGACCAATCGCCAAACCGGCAGCACCCAAAAGCGCAACCAATGACGCCGTCTGAAAGCCAAAGTTCTGCAATACAAAGATAATCGTAAGCGCCAGGATGCCATAGCGCACAACATTGGCCAGAAAGCTGCCCATCGTCTTGTCAAAGTGACGCGACCGCTCGGCAAGACGAATGATCCGACGCCTGAAAAAGCCTGCCAGAAAGAAGCCGACAGTCAAAAGGACCGCGGCCAGCACCACTTGTCCTGTCACGTCGACGAAGAAATCAACCGTGAAAACGTCTCCGACCGTCGTGCCCTCGATAATCTCATAAGCCAAAAGCTGGTTGAGATATTCCATTAGTCTGCCTTGTCCATTTTCTGCGCCAGTTCGGCGTCTAAGTCGCTCAAACCATCCACGTCATGCGTCGTCAAGGTCACCTCAACACGGTTATAAACGTTAAACCACTCGGGATGATGGTTCATCTTCTCAGCGATGATCGCCATGCGGGTCATCCAACCAAAGGCCTCAATGAAGTTGGAAAACTTGAACGTCTTGGTGATTGCATCACGCCCGCCCTCCAAAACCCAGCCGCTGTCCGTAAGTCCTGCCAGAACCGCTTCCCGCTTGGCTCCTGTCAATTTCTCGCTCATGTCGGCTCCTTTGTGATCTTCTTGAATGGTCCGTAGGTCGTCAAAATCTCGATATCGTCCGAAACAGCCCGCTTTTCCGCCTCCAGATAGTCGGACACGGCATTCGAAAACCCGTCATCCGCCATCCAGTGCAACGAATGGCACTCTACCGGCAAATACCCCCGCGCCAGCTTGTGCTCACCCTGCGCCCCGGCCTCAACTGCGCGCATCCCGTGCGCGATCGCATAGTCAATCGCCTGATAATAACACAGTTCGAAATGCAGACAGGGAAAGTGCTCAATTGCCCCCCAATAGCGCCCGAACAACACATCTCGGCCAATGAAATTCAAAGCACCCGCCACGGGCCGCCCGTCCTCTAGCGCCAGCACAAGCAGCATATCGTCCCGCAAACGTTCCTGCGCGATATCGAAAAATGCGCGCGTCAGATAGGGCGTGCCCCACTTGCGCGCACCGGTATCCTGATAAAACTCCCAAAACGCATCCCAGTGTTCGGGGCGCAGATCGTCGCCCGAATACTGAACAATCTCGCCCCCAAACGCCTGCGCCGTGCGCCGCTCCTTGCGGACTGTCTTTCGCTTGCGCGACGACAAGGCGCCAAGGAAGTCTTCAAATGACCCGTAGTCGTCGTTCATCCAGTGATATTGCTGCGTCACGCGATGCAAGAGCCCCATCTCAGCCCCGCGCGTAGCCTCATCCAAAGTGCAAAACGTGGCATGCGCTGAACTCAGCCGGTTCTCCATCCCAACATGCAGCAGCCCCTGCACCAAAGCCTGAAACCCGCGATCCTCTTCCCCCGGTTTCGTCAGAAACCGACGCCCGGTCGCGGGCGTAAACGGCACTGCAATCTGCAACTTCGGGTAATATCGCCCGCCCGCGCGTTCCCACGCATGCGCCCAGTTGTGGTCGAAGATATACTCGCCCTGACTGTGACCCTTGGCATACATCGGAGCGACCGCGATCACCTCACCCCCCGCGCGCGCCACCAGATGATGCGGCTGCCAGCCGGTGCCCGTTCCAACCGACCGGCTGTCCTCCAACGCCTTCAGAAAACGATAGGTGGTAAAAGGATCAACCGCCCGCGCACCGTCCGCCGCCTCAGGACAAGCGCAAGCATCCCATTCCTCGGGGTCAATCTCGGCCAAACTGCCAAGCACTGAAATTTCGATGTCAGGCGCGCTCATAGGACTCTTCTCGGGGCATCACACAAACGTGGTGCGCGCATCGCCGGGTTCAACCCGCCTTATTCGGCAGATAGCCTTCAAAAGTGATATTTTCCGCGATCTTGCGGGCTTCCGCTTCTTCTTGTGGAGAACGAACCGTCCAACACAAAACCCGGGCACCGGCGGCTTTCAGCTCTGCCACGCGCGGTCGATCCAAATCCGTGCGATCATGACTGATGAAACTCGCCCCCACACGATCATACGCGTCGATCTTACGTAGAGCCCTACCAGCCTCCTGAGTTACCCCTTCGGGCAAAGGTTCGAATCCTTCAGTCGTAATCCCGCGCGGCACACCCGGCAGCAATGTTTGCATCACCTGAACGCTGTAAGGGTTAAACGACATCACCGCGCAATCCCCGGCATAATCGCGCAAATCAAGCGCCACAGCCTGCTCCAAAGGCCCGACACCCGGCCCGAACGCCCCGTCTTGATCCTTGATCTCGACCAAAAGCGGCACACGCCCCGCAACAGCATCCAAAACCTCACGAAACGTAGGAACCGTATCATTCGATCCTTTTAGACGTATCTCACCAAGCTCATGAGCTGTGCGCGCGCGCACCGGCCCAACTTCGTCCGTCAGTCGATCCAAAGTATCGTCATGAAACGACATCGCTTGCCCGTCCGCCGACAACTGTATGTCCAGCTCGATGCCATACCCCGCAGCAATCGCCGCATGAAATGACGCCATCGCGTTCTCAATCCGCCCTTCGGCCACATCGTGCAGTCCACGATGCGCCAAGGGCATCTCCACAAACGCCCGAGGAAGACTCACTCTCATTCGATTTCAAAAACGCCTTCGATTTCCACCGCCACATTGAACGGCAAAGCCCCGGCGCTCACGGCAGACCGCGCATGCCGGCCTGCATCGCCCAATAGCGCCACAAACAAATCCGACGCCCCGTTCACAACCTTCGGCTGATCGCCAAACTCAGGCGTTGAATTCACGAAACCTGTCAGCTTCACCACCCGCTTCAATCGCGAAATATCCCCGCCGCAGGCCTTCTTCGCCTGCGCCAGCAACGCCAAAGCACAGGTCCGGGCCGCCTCGGCCCCCTCTTCAGCCGTCAAATCAGCGCCAACCTTACCTTTGATCATCCCGTCCGCATTCATCGAGACCTGGCCGGACACATAAACCGTGTTTCCAACAACAACATAAGGCACGTAATTCGCAGCCGGAGCCGGCGCATCAGGAAGCGAAAGCCCAAGCTCCGCAAGCCTTTGATCAAAATCTCCGCTCATCGTATATTTCCTTTATTTACCGGAGCAAAACGCGCCACTCGAACCGCTTTCACCCATGTTTAATAGTCGTCAGCATGATTTCGCGCAGGCGCGGTCGTCTGGCAACACTTAACGCACAATTGCACGAAATTGCACTTCACCTCTCTGTTCATTAACGAAATAACGCATATGTAGCCGCGATATCGACACCATTTATTAAAACAGAAGTTTAGGTCCCATTTTGCTGCCTGCACTTGTTTCCGCCAAGCGTATCTTGGTCCTTGGCCTTGGTTTAGCTGTCCTCACCGCCTGTTCCGTGCCGGAACCGGGCACGGATGTGCACGACCCCTATGAAAGCGTTAACCGCGCAACGCACTGGGTGAATGTTGAACTTGATCGCTCAGCCCTGCGTCCTGCAAGTCAGGTCTACGGCACCTTGGTGCCAACGCCAGTGCGCCGCTCGGTGGACAATGCTGCCGACAACCTGGGCATGCCCAGCGCCGTATTGAACAAACTGCTTCAGGGCGACATCGAAGACGCCGTCCACAATACGGCCCGTTTCGCCGTCAACACGACTTTCGGACTTCTCGGCTTCTTTGATCCCGCAACCGATATGGGCCTGGAAGCGCGCGATACAGGATTTGCCGACACGCTTGCCACTTGGGGGGCCAGCGAAGGCGCCTATGTCGTGCTTCCGCTCCTTGGTCCTTCCACGGAACGCGATACAGCCGGGTTCGTCGTCGACATTCTGACCGATCCGGTCGGCAGCGTCCTTGGTCCACGACTCGGCGATCAGGCCGAAGACAACAGCCTCAACTTCACCGCCGTCTCAACGGTGAACAACCGTTACGAGCTGACCGAAACCGTCGATGGCATTCTCTATGGCAGCGCCGACAGCTACGCCCAACTGCGCCTCTTCTACCTCGACTCCCGTCGCTTCGCTTTGGGGCAGACCTCAGACGACGACGCCGTTGACCTGTATGATGATCTCTATGAAGGATTGTTTGATGAATAAGCTGACACGTCGCGCGACACTGGCAGGCTTGATCGCAACCGCAGGGTTTGCCGCAAACCCGGCCTTTTCTCTCACAACGGCCGGAGCCCGCGCGCTGATTAATGAGGTCGTGGCCAAGATCAACTCCGTCATCAACTCCGGCAAATCGGAATCAGCGATGTATCGCGATTTCGAAGCGCTTTTTAACCGCTATGCCGATGTTCCGACAATTTCCCGCTCCGCGCTTGGCCCACCTGCCCGCAGCGCCAGCAGCCAACAACTCAGACAATTCTCCGATGCCTTCGCCGGATATCTTGCGCGCAAGTATGGCAAGCAATTCCGCGATTTCATCGGTGGAGAAATCACTGTCGAAAACGCACGTCAGGTCAAGAGCTTCCAAGAAGTTCAGGCCGTCGCCAAGCTGCGCGGGCAGTCCCCATTTGCAGTGACATTCATGGTTTCGGATCGCTCAGGGTCCGACCTCTTCTTCGACCTTTTGATCGAAGGCATCAGTCTTTTGAAATCCGAACGCGCCGAAATCGGGGCGATGCTCGACAAGCGCGGCGGCAATATCGATGCGCTGATCCGCGACCTGAAAAGCGCAGGCTAACCCGCCTCACGTGGCTTTGCGCGCAACGGTCATATGCCGCTTGCGCCCAAAGCCGGGCCGCCGCTCCACCTCAAACCCAGCTTGCGTCAAACCGCGCCGAACAGCACCTGCGGCGGAATAGGTCGCCGCCGTCCCACCAACGTGCGTGTGTCGCGCAACCTCGAACAACAACTCAGGCTCCCAAAGCTCCGGATTACGCGCAGGCGCAAACCCGTCAAGAAACCACGCGTCCGCCGCGCCACCCCAGCGGGGCACCTCCCGACGCGCGTCGCCCGCAATGATCTCCAACCGCACGTCCGGGGCCTCAAACGCCAACAGCCCCTGCGCACGTGCCTCAATCAAGCCGCCCGCCAATTCCGACACAGCAGGAAAAACCGACAGCGCACGCGCCATGTCCTCCGCATCCATAGGAAACAACTCAAACGACGTGAATCCTAACACGCCACCAACGCCCGACGCACGCCACGCCGCCCATGTCGCCAGAAAATTCAACCCTGTCCCGAACCCCAACTCGGCCACCTGAAACCCGTCGCAAAACCGCTCAGGCAGCCCGTTGCCCGCCAGAAAAACATGGCTCGTTTCCGCCAACCCGTCTTCTAATGAGAAATACGGGTCCTCAAACCGCGTCGCGATCGGCAAATTTCCGCGCCATTCGATGTCTGGATGCTGGTCCAAAGCCCCGTTCCGCCCTAAATGCCCTGCACTAACGGCAGACACTCGCAACAGGAGCCGCTCTTGGCAACGGTCGATCTCACAGTGCGCGGCGCGGGCATCTTTGGCCTTTCGACCGCATGGATGGCTCAAAGCCGCGGCGCGCGCGTCCGCCTCGTCGACCCGAACGGTGTCGCGGCTGGCTCGTCCGGCGGCATCGTCGGCGCATTGCAACCCCATACCCCCGACGTCTGGAACGAAAAGAAACAATTCCAGTTCGAATCTCTGACAATGGCACCGGAATTCTGGCACGAAATAGAAGCCATTTCCGGCCTGCCGACAGGTTTCGCCAAAGCCGGACGCCTCCAACCCCTGCCCGGCGAACGCGAAGTCGTCATGGCACGCGCCCGCGCCAAAGGGGCCGCCGAATTCTGGGCCGACACCGCGACCTGGCGCGTTCTCGAAACCGAGCAAACCGGCGACTGGCGCCCGCCCTCTGACACCGGGCTCTACATCCACGACACCCTGTCGGCCCTCATCCATCCACGGCGCGCCTGCGAAAGCCTCGCCGCCGCAATCACAGCCCACGGTGGCGAAATTACCAAAGAAGCCCCCGACGAAGGCCTCACCCTCTGGGCCACCGGCTGGAATGGCCTCAAGGACCTGAACACCGCCTTTGACCAGAACATTGGAAACGGCGTCAAAGGTCAGGCAGCCCTTCTTCAATACAACGCAGCTGGTCAGCCGCAAATCTTCGCCGCCGGCATCCACATCGTGCCCCATCTCGACGGCACGGTGGCGATCGGCTCCACCTCCGAACGCGATTTCACTAATCCAGAAACCACAGATCACCTGCTCGACGACGTCGTCCAAAGGGCCAAAGAACTGATGCCCATCCTCAGGGACGCGCCCGTCATAGACCGCTGGGCAGGCGTGCGCCCCCGCGCCAAAAGCCGCGCACCACTCCTCGGCGCATGGCCCAACCGCCAAAACCACTTCGTCGCAAACGGAGGCTTCAAGATCGGCTTCGGCGTCGCCCCGATGATCGCTCAAACCATGTGCGACCTCATGCTCGACGGCAATGACACAATCCCGCACGACTTCAGACTCACCGTCTAATCCCATTCACACTTTGGAAAAATACAGCGGGGGGCAAGGGGGCAGAGCCCCCAACTGCGCACGTCGTCAGCGCGCCTCAGCGGTCATCGACACACGCCGCCGCGACCCCTCAACCCAATAGCGATCCCCGGCGCGACAAAGCCAGGCCACGTCCCCCAAAATCAAAGGCGCCGTCGCGCGGAATGTAAACGCCGACAAGGCGCCTAAATGCTCCGCCGCAAAACCCGCCAGAACCGTCGCCAGAAGGGGTGCATGAACCACGATACCACCATAACCGGCTTCGCGCGCATACTCGACGTCGTAATGAATGCGATGCGCGTTGAATGTCAGCGCCGAAAACCGAAACAACGTCGCCGCATCCAGCTTCAACGCCCGCCGCTCATCAGCCTCCCCGGTTTCAACCGGCCCCTCTGCTGCGTCACTACCAGCTTCCCGATAGACAAGGTCCTGGTCCTCGGTCAGCACCAAAGCGCCCCGCTGGAAAACCTCATGGCGTATCGTCACAAAGTCGAGCTTTCCGCTCCGCCCAGACTTCCGCGTCACCCCAACCGGGCGCGAGACCTTGCGCGCTGCAATCCCAGCCCGAAACGGCGCATGCCACTGCACGCGCCCGCCTGTCCACATCCGCAACGGCAAATCCGACATCGGCGCGGCGCTGCCCGCAGACGGATGACCATCCGTGCCCAGCCCATTCGCCGGAGCGGGATCCCAAAAATACACCAGATGCGCAAACGGCGGCAACACAGCACCGACCTCGACCGAGGCCGACTTACCCAATGTCACCAACAAGGCCTCAGCACGTGCCGGATCCGCGCGATCGTTCAGTGTAATGGATTGCGACTGGCTCATGACGGCATACCTAAATCTGCCGGCCCGTCGCTACAAGCGCTCAGCTCCCGCGCGCAATCTCGGACTTCAATGCAGCCATGATATCCGCCACCTGCGTGTCCACTTGCTCAGATTGCAAACGACCATTCTCGTCAAATGCATCCCGCGACGCGGCCAGCAGAACTTCCATCGTCAACAAGCGTGGCCGAAATGGCGTCATCGCAAGGCGCAAGGCATAATTCGCTCGTGCGCCCCCGGCCCGTCCAGCCGCCGCCGACATCAGCGCAACAGGCTTGCCAGCCCATGGCCCACCTTTCGTCCGGCTGACCCAATCCAGCGCGTTCTTCAGACTGCCCGAGAAGGACTGATTGTATTCCGGCGTTGAAATGACCACGGCTTCAGCCGCCGCAATCTGATCCGCCAAAAGTTGCACCGCCTTCGGTATGCCGTTCGCTGCCTCATCATCGCCATCGTAAAGCGGCAGGCGAATGTCGGCCTCGATGAACTCGCCGCCAAAATGGCGA
>JABDQU010000352.1 GCA_013042105.1 Boseongicola sp. | reverse complement strand
GTGACGCTGTGCCAGTGGCCTCCATGAGGGATTTGCCTTCGGCGATCTTGATCTGGGCCTGAACGATGTCGATGCCGGTGACTTCTTCGGTCACGGTGTGTTCGACCTGCACGCGGGGGTTCACTTCTATGAAGTAGAACTCGCCCGAGTCCATATCCATGAGGAACTCGATGGTGCCGGCGCATTCGTAGTCGACCTGTTCGGCGATTTTCTTGCCCAAGTTGCAGATGCGTTCGCGCTGGGCGCCGGAGAGGTAGGGGGCCGGGGCGCGTTCGACGACCTTTTGGTTGCGGCGCTGGACGGAACAATCGCGTTCCCAAAGGTGGTAGATGTTGCCTTGGGCGTCGCCGAGAATTTGCACTTCGACGTGGCGGGCCTTGAGGATCATTTTCTCGAGGTAGCCTTCGCCATTGCCGAACGCAGCTTCGGCCTCGCGGCGGCCCTCAAGGACTTTTTCCTCAAGTTCGTCTTCGCTGTAGATCGGACGCATGCCGCGACCGCCGCCGCCCCATGAGGCTTTGAGCATCAGAGGGTAGCCAACTTCGGCGGCCTGTTTTTTGATCTTGGCCATATCGTCGCCAAGGACTTCCGTTGCCGGAATGACGGGAACGTCGGCTTTGATCGCGACCTGACGAGCGGAGGCCTTATCGCCGAGTGCGCGCATGGTGTCGGCCTTGGGGCCGATAAAGGTGATGCCGTTTGCGGCGCAAGCGTCGACGAAATCGGGGTTTTCCGAGAGGAGGCCATACCCCGGGTGGATTGCGTCTGCTCCACAGGCGCGCGCGACCCGAATGACTTCTTCGATGGAAAGGTAGGCCGCAACGGGGCCGAGGCCTTTGCCGATTTGATAGGCCTCATCCGCTTTGAAGCGATGGAGGCTTAGTTTGTCTTCTTCGGCGTAGACGGCGACGGTGCGCTTGCCCAACTCGTTGGCGGCGCGCATGACGCGAATGGCGATTTCCCCTCGGTTGGCGATGAGGATTTTCTTGAAATCAGCCATGGGGCAGCCTTTCTTTTGCAGTTGCAGCATTTGTTAACGCTCGCGGGGCGTGGCGGCAAGGTTGTTGTTGGTTGCGCCGCGCGGCTGCGCGTCGCGGTGGGGGCTCTGCCCCCAAACCCCCGCGGTATTTGTGAAAGGATGAAAGGGATCAGGCCCAGTCGGGTTGGATGAGTGCCTCTTTCAGGTCGGCCAGCGTGCGGGTGCCGAGGTTGCCCATGACAAGTTCGATGTCGTCTTTCAGGATGTGCATCAGGTGGGGCGGGCCGGCTTCGCCAAGCGCGCCGACGGCGTAGTGCCAGGCGCGGCCCATCATCACGAAGTCGGCGCCGAGGGCGAGAGCACGCAGGATATCGGTGCCGTTGGTCACACCACTGTCGAAGATGATCGGTGTGTCGGGGATGGCGGCGCGCACTTTCGGGAGTTGGTGGATCGAGGTCGGACCGCCGTCAAACTGGCGCCCCGTGTGGTTTGAGACCCAGATCGCGTCGGCACCCTTGTCAACGAGGCATTTGGCGTCGTCGGGTTTCAGCACGCCTTTGACGATCATGGGGCCTTTCCAGAGCGCGCGCAGCTCATCGATGTCGGACCATCCGGGTTGGCCGCGGATGATATGCCCAGCGTGGGCCATGCTGTCGAACTTGTCGTTTGAGTCGACATAGCTCTCGCCGAATTTGAGGCTTGGTATGCCTTCCTTTAGAGTACCAAGGGTCCATGATGGGTGGGTCATCATTGACCAGATCATCTGGGCGTTCAGGCGCGGCGGAATTTGCAGGTTCGCGCGACGCTGGCGTTCGCGGCGGCTGTCGACGGGGACATCGACCGTCAGCACAAGCGTGTGGAAACCTGCCTTCGTGGCGCGATCAATCATGTCGGCACGGATCGTCTTGTCGCTTGGCATATACATCTGGAACCAGCCCTGATCGCCAATGTATGGTGCCAGATCTTCGGGCTCGACGGTCGCGGTTGTGGACATTGTGTATGGCAGACCGGCCTTCGCGCAGGCGGCCGAAAGAATTTTCTCGGCGCGCGGCCACATGATCCCGGACATTCCCACAGGCGCGCATCCAAAGGGCAAATGATAGTCTCTGCCAAGAAACGTCGGGGACAGGTCCGGAGTCATGGGCCCTTCCAGTATGCCCGGCATGAACTGAACTGACGCAAGCGCATCCATATTGCGCTTGTGCTGATCCTCAATCCCGGTCGCACTGTCGAGATATTCAAATACAAAATGAGGAACGCGGCGGCGGGCGCGGGCGCGCAGATCGGAGATCGCGGGATATCGAATGTCGAGGCTCATGAGGACTTTAAAGCCTTGATGGGGCCTGAGGAAAAGGGCTCTTGCATTTCTTCTGTTGAAAAATATCCCCGCCGGAGGCATCTGGCCGGAAAACCAAGGTGAAGCGTCTGGAACATTGCGCGAACACCCTCTTTCCCTTGCCTTTGAACCTCGT
>JABDQU010000049.1 GCA_013042105.1 Boseongicola sp. | reverse complement strand
CCACGACCATTCCGTCGGGAAGTTGCACCTGCACAGGGGCGTTACGCGTCACGCTGAGCCCTGCTCCGCAGGCCGCGAGCAGTCCGCCCGCGACCAGAAGCGAGACCTTAGAGGTCCATGTAGACATGCTTTTCCTCTTTGGCGCCGGGGTGCGTGCAGGCGCCAAGTTTGGCCGATCCGACAAGTTGTGCATATTTCCAGAGCGCGCCGGAGGCGTAGATCGTCTCTTTTGGTCCGCTCCACGCTGCTTTGCGGTTCGCAAGTTCTTCGTCCGAAAGGTCGACGGACAGTTCGCCCTTTACGGCATCGATTGTGATGACGTCGCCGTTTTGCAGCATGCCGATGGGGCCGCCGTGGGCGCTTTCGGGGCCGACGTGGCCGACGCAGAAGCCTCGGGTTGCGCCGGAGAAGCGGCCATCGGTGATGAGGGCGACTTTCTTGCCCATGCCCTGGCCGGATAGGGCTGCTGTGGTGGCGAGCATTTCGCGCATTCCGGGGCCGCCAGCGGGGCCTTCGTTGCGGATGACGAGAACTTCGCCTTCTTCGTAGGTGCGGGCCTTTACGGCCTCAAACGCTTCTTCTTCGCTTTCAAAGACGCGCGCCGGGCCGACGAAGCGCTGGTGTTGTGTCGGGATGCCGGCGACTTTTACGATGGCGCCGTCGGGGGCGAGGTTGCCTTTGAGACCAACAACGCCGCCGGTTGGGGTGATCGGGTTTTCGACGGGGAAGATCACGCGGCCGTCGGCTTTGCGCGTGATGAGATCGAGGTCCTCGCCGATGGTGTTGCCAGTGGCGGTGATGCAGTCTTCGTGGATCAGGCCCGCTTTGCGCAATTCGTTCATCACGACGGGCACGCCGCCTGCCTCATAGAGGTCTTTGGCAACGTATTGGCCGCCGGGTTTCAGGTCGACGAAGTAAGGTGTGTCGCGGAAGATGTCGCAGACGTCGTCGAGGTCGAAGTCGATCCCGGCTTCGTGGGCGATGGCGGGAAGGTGGAGGCCCGCGTTGGTCGACCCACCGGTGCAGGCGACGATGCGCGCTGCGTTTTCCATGGATTTGCGGGTGACAATGTCACGGGCGCGGATGTTCTTTTCGATCAGGTTCATGACGGCGACGCCAGACGCCTCTCCATATGCGTCGCGGCTTTCGTAGGGCGCGGGGGCGCCGGAGGAATTGGGGAGTGCGAGGCCGATGGCTTCGGACACGCAAGCCATGGTGTTGGCAGTGAACTGGCCGCCGCAGGCACCGGCGGAGGGGCAGGCGACGCGTTCGAGCACGGCGAGTTGTTCGTCAGAGTAGTTACCCGCCTGATGCTGGCCGACGGCCTCAAACACGTCCTGAACGGTGACGTCCTTGCCGTCGAGGCGGCCGGGAAGGATGGAACCGCCGTAGATGAAGACGGAGGGCGTGTTGAGGCGAACCATGGCCATCATCATGCCGGGAAGCGACTTGTCACAGCCTGCGAGGCCGACAAGGGCGTCGTAGCAGTGGCCGCGCATGGTAAGCTCAACGGTGTCGGCGATGGCTTCGCGGGAAGCGAGCGACGAGCGCATGCCTTCGTGGCCCATGGCGATGCCGTCAGTGACGGTGATCGTTGTGAACTCGCGGGGCGTGCCTTGGGCAGACTTAACGCCCATTTTCACTGACTGTGCCTGACGGTTCAGAGCGATGTTGCAAGGCGCGGCTTCGTTCCAGCAGGTGGCGACGCCGACCCATGGTTGCTTGATCTCTTCTTCGGAGATGCCCATCGCATAGTAATACGAACGGTGCGGCGCGCGGGCCGGGCCTTCTGTCGTGTGACGGCTGGGCAGATGAGATTTGTCAGTGATGGTCATTGGTTAGCCTCCCGGGAACGAACGCATGAGGGATAAGCGAGGCGTCGGTTCGCGGCAAGGCTTGGGATGCATTTTCGCGGGCTTGGGCAGGATTTAAATCATTTTGCGGCGCGTTCGGCGATGGAACAGCGTGCCGGACCCGAAAAGGGCGACGGCCAGCAGTGCGCCCGGAGCAGGGACCGGAATGGGAATCGGGGGAGGAGAAGAGATGACGGAAAACCCGCCGGGTTTCTTCGATTTGGTGGCAAGCGGACCCTCGGGCGACCAGGCTGGCGAGGCCGGGATGCAGGGCGCGTTCTGACGGCAGATCATGGTGCGCGGACGTTGCGATTTGCCCGGGCATGCGCCGGTCAGGTTACATCCCGCCCAGCGCGCGGTTTTTCCGGGCGGCGTGCTTTGAGGCATAGCGAAAGCCTTGCGCGATGACGCATTATGCTGTCGTGCGTCCGCATGCCAGGCGCCTAGCGGTGCCGGTGCAACAAAGAGGCACAGTGCCATTCCCAACAAGATCAGCTTCACTAGGGTGGACATTGCGATCCCGCTCCTTTCGAAGTTCAATTGACGGGTTTTGGTTAATATTGCCTTAGTGACCGGTAGTGATTGCGGTTTTTGGCCTAAAGGAAGCACTGAAAACATGGCTTATGCGCGCTTTGCGCCGATGATTTCCGCCGCCTCTGCGAGACCGGCCTTGTGGCGTGCGATTGCTGGCGGGATTTCCGCGATTTTGCTGTTGGTTGCGTGGCTTTGTGCCGTCGCAGTCTTCTTTTCGCTGACCGAAGGTGTTGGATTCGGGCGCGCGCTGGCCGCGGTGACGCACGGTGATCCGGCCACACCTGAAGGCGCGTTGAAGTATCTATTAATCGTCGGAGGCCTTGGGTTTACGACGCTTCTGGCCGCGCGGTTCTGGCATCAAAGACCGGCGGTCTCACTGACAGGTCCCGCGGCGCGCACTTTGCGTCATTTTGTGATCGCGTTGGGCATAACCTTTGCTGCCGCAGCCCTTTTGATGCTGATCCCGGGGCCACAGGATGCCACGATCGAGCGCAATATGGAACTTAGCGTTTGGCTGTGGTGGCTGCCTTTCGCTCTTTTTGCGATTGCGGCGCAGACCGGTGCGGAGGAAGTCTTTTTTCGCGGGTATTTGCAGTCCCAGTTTGCCGCCAGGTTTGCCAGTCCTTTGATCTGGCTCACGATTCCTGCGTTCGCGTTTGGGTTGGCGCATTATTCGCCCGCACTTCCGGCACAAACGGCCTGGGCCTATGTGGGGTTTGCAACTCTGTTTGGATTGCTAGCGGGGGATTTGACTGCGCGCACCGGGAGCATTGGGGCTGCGTGGGGCCTTCACTTTGCCAACAACACAATTGCCGTGACGATCATTGCGGTGGATGGGACCATGACAGGGCTTGGTCTGTTTCGTTCGACAGCGGGTTTGGAACGTCTGATCGATCTCAGCCCATGGATTTTGGCCGACCTCGGCGCGCTTATTTTGGTTTGGTTGCTTTTGCGCCGGGTGCTTGACTGATTGCAATCGCGGCGCGCGCCAATTATCTGAGAGAAAACCCATAAAGGTTACGGGCGCCGCATGAACTGGATTTCCAACTACGTCAGGCCAAAGATCAACTCGCTCTTTTCGCGCAGAGAGGTGCCGGAGAATCTCTGGACCAAGTGCAAAGAATGCGGGACGATGCTGTTTCACCGCGAGCTGGCCGAGAACCTGAATGTATGCACGAATTGCGACCACCACATGGGCATCACCCCTCGTGAGCGGTTTCATGCGTTGTTCGATGAAGGGGTGTATGTCGAAGTTCCAGTGCCTGCGCCGATCGCCGATCCATTGCAGTTTCGCGATCAGAAGAAATACCCTGAACGACTGAAAACAGCGCAACGCGGGACCGGCGAGGCGGAAGCCATGCTGGTCGGCGAAGGCGAGATGGGGCGCACGCCGATCATCGCGGCGGCGCAGGACTTCAGCTTTATGGGCGGCTCGATGGGTATGTATGTCGGCAACGCAATCATTGCGGCGGCCGAGCGGGCGGTTGAGTTGAAGCGGCCTTTGATCCTGTTTTCGGCCGCGGGCGGCGCGCGGATGCAGGAGGGCATCCTGAGCCTGATGCAGATGCCGCGCACGACGGTGGCGGTGGAGATGCTGAAGGAAGCGGGGCTTCCCTATGTTGTGGTGCTGACGCATCCGACGACGGGCGGTGTTACGGCGTCTTATGCAATGTTGGGGGATGTGCATATTGCAGAGCCCAACGCGCTGATCTGTTTTGCCGGACCGCGAGTTATTGAGCAGACCATTCGCGAGAAGCTGCCTGAGGGCTTTCAGCGGGCGGAATACTTGCTGGACCACGGAATGCTTGACCGTGTTACGCATCGCCGCGACATGAAGAACGAGCTGGTCTCGATCCTGCGCATGTTGATGGGCATGAGCCCGCCCGTGATGGGGGATTTGCCGTCGCCCGAGGCAATGGGGGCCGAAGCGGCCGAAGAGAAACTGGAAAGCTGACGTTTTCGGACCATGTGGCTTCGTCTTCGTGGTCCTGAATTCGGTCGTTTTGTCCTAAACATCCTTAACTGACGCTGCTGGAATTGCTGCCCATGACGCGAGATACGTCCGACGCCATCCTTGCCCGGATGATGGCGCTTCATCCAAAGGTCATCGATCTGACGCTGGATCGCATGTGGCGGTGTCTTGCGGCTGTTGGGGATCCCCATCTGAATGTGCCGCCGGTGATCCATGTGGCTGGCACCAACGGTAAGGGGTCGACCCAAGCGATGATACGCGCCGGTATCGAGGCTGCAGGGCAGAGCGCGCATGCCTATACCTCGCCGCATCTGGCGCGGTTTCATGAGCGTATCCGCGTGGCAGGCGAGATCATCAGCGAAGATCTTTTGTCCGACTATCTGGACGAGGTTTACGCGGCAAACGGTGGGGGCTCGATCACCTATTTCGAGATCACGACCGTTGCGGCGTTTCTGGCGTTTGCGCGGCAGTCGGCGGACTGGACATTGCTGGAGGTCGGGCTTGGTGGACGGCACGATGCGACGAATGTCATTGCCAAGCCGGAGCTGACGATCATCACCAAGGTCGATCTGGATCATCAGCAGTTTCTGGGCGAGACGATCCCGGAAATTGCCTATCAGAAAGCCGGAATTATCAAAGCGGGCGTGCCTGTGGTCGTCGGACCGCAGCATGAGGCGGCCCTTGAGGTTATTGAACAGGAAGCGATGCGATATTCCGCGCCACTACTGGTTTACGGCCAGCACTGGCATGTGGCTGAGGAAAATGGACGGCTGGTCTATCAGGATGACAATGGTCTGCTTGATCTGCCTTTGCCCAATTTGCGTGGTGCGCATCAGTTTGGGAACGCAGGCATGGCAATCGCAGCTTTGCGCCACCTTGGGTTTGACGAGGCGGCTTGCGAGGGGGCTGTCACGAACGCGTTCTGGCCTGCGCGCATGCAACGGTTGCGCAAAGGCGTCTTGGTTGAGCGTGCGCCGGGCGCTGAGGTGTGGCTGGACGGAGGACATAATCCAGCGGCTGGACGGGCTTTGGCGGATACGCTGGCCGAGTTGCCGAAGCGGGCCACGCATTTGATTTGCGGGATGTTGTCGACGAAAGATGTGGTCGGGTATTTGCGGCCTCTGGCGGCTGAAGCCGCGTCCTTGCATGCCATCGCCATTCCCGGAGAAGCCGCAACGCTGTCCGCGGAAGACACGGCAGAGGCGGCGCGGGAGGTTGGTTTTGACACGCGTGTTGCGGCGTCCCTTGAGGACGCGATGGCGGATATTCTGGCGGATGATCCGCAAGCCAGAATTCTGATTTGCGGGTCTTTGTATCTGGCTGGTGCCGTGCTGCGTGAGAACGGTTAGGGCCTCGCGACTTTCAGGACGATTTTGCCGGTGTAGCCTTTGTCTGCGAAGACTTCCTGTGCTGTGGTGATGTCTTCAAGGTCGAAAGTGGCAGCTACCAGAGGCTTGATTTTTCCCGTTTCGATAAGATTGACCAGATTTCCGAAGACCTGTGTGTCCAGGGCGGTGCAGCCGAAAAAGCTGAGGTCTTTGAGGTAAAGCGTACGGACGTCCAGTTCGACGATGGGTCCGGCAACGGCACCTGCGACGGCGTAGCGACCGTGCGGGCGCAAAACGTCGAGAAGACCGGGCCACTTGGGGCCTGCAACAAGGTCCAGAACCACGTCCACGCTGTTTTCGCCAAGCGTTTCGACCAGATCGTCGTTGCGATTGACGGTCTGGTGCGCGCCCAGTTTCAGAAGGCTGTCGGATTTTGCGAGGCTGGTGACGGCGATCACCTCGGCGTTGCGTGCGATGGCGAGTTGAACGGCGGCTGAGCCGACGCCACCTGAGGCTCCGGTGATAAGAACGCGGTCGCCGGGTTTCACATCTGCGCGCGTCAGCATGTTTTCCGCCGTTGAATAGGAACAGGGAAACGAGGCAAGTTCGATGTCTGAGAGCGGGCTGTTGATCGCATAGGCGTGGCGGGCGGCGACAGTTGTGTATTCGGCGAAGGCACCGTCGCATTCCGAGCCGAAAAAC
>JABDQU010000046.1 GCA_013042105.1 Boseongicola sp. | reverse complement strand
GGCGACTGGTCGATAGAGACGCGATGTCACGCGTCGCTTTGGGCGGATGCTGACACCTGGCACGGTCGTGCGCGTATCGAGGCATTTGAGGGTGAAGAGCTTGTTTTTGATAAGGATTTCAGGTTCGACATACCGCGTGACGGGATTTGACAGGGCTGACTGTTGCCAACTGCGCGCCGCTTCGCCTAGTCTTGGCCAATAGATCGGAGTGATATCCGGCACCATCAGGGAGACATACATGCACCCCATCTTGTCGACGGTGCTTCAGCGGCTGGCGCTTGGGGTCCTGACGCTGTTCTTCGTGTCGGTGATTATCTTCAGCTCAATTGAATTTTTGCCGGGGGACTTCACTCAGGCCGTACTTGGGCAAACGGCGACGGAAGAGACCGTCGCTGCCTTCCGGCGTGAATTGGGTCTCGATCAGCCAGCCTACGTGCGGTATTTCGACTGGATCGGCGCGTTGGCTCAGGGTGACTTGGGAACATCCTTCTCTGGCCGCGCCGCATCGGGTGTCGACCGGTCGCGCCCGGTGGTCGATCTGGTCGGGCCGCGCCTTGAAAATACGCTTTTCCTGGCCACCATGACTGCGGTCATCGCAGTGCCTCTGGCACTGACGCTGGGCATTCTGGCAGCACTTTATCGCGGGTCGATCTTTGATCGGGGCGTCAATGCCGTGACGCTGACCACAATCGCGATGCCGGAATTTCTGGTCGCCTATATCCTGATTTTGTTCCTTGCTTCGCTGAACCCCGTCTTTCCGAGCCTTGCAAACATCACCGCCGACACGCCGTTTTGGGAGCGGGTCTATAAATGCGCCCTGCCCGCGATGACGCTGACGCTAGTCATTGTCGCGCACATGATGCGGATGACGCGGGCGGCGATTATTAACCTCTTGGCCTCGCCCTATATCGAAATGGCGCGGCTGAAGGGGCTGTCGCCGCGCAAGGTGATCCTGACCCACGCCTTGCCGAACGCATGGGCACCGATTGCGAACGTCGTGGCGTTCAACCTCGCCTATCTCGTGGTGGGCGTGGTCGTCGTGGAGGTGGTCTTTGTCTATCCCGGTGTCGGGCAGTTGATGGTCGACGCGGTCACAACGCGCGACATCCCCGTGGTGCAGGCCTGCGCGCTGATCTTTGCGGCGACCTACATTTTGTTGAACCTGATTGCTGACATCATCTCGATCGTCACCAATCCAAGACTGTTGCACCCAAGATGACCGACGCCCCAGAGACATATTCCGCCAAGGACGAAGTTGGTCAGGTCCGCGCCCGCCGCACGCGACGGGAACGCGCATGGATTGAATTGCGCAAGGCGCCTTTGACCGCGTGGTTCGGGATGATCGTGATCGCGTTTTACGTCTTTGTTGCGCTTTTTGCGCCGCTTCTTGCGCCTTATGCCGAGGCGGACAGTTCATTCGGGGCCTATCTGCCCTGGGGGGATGGGCATGTTTTTGGCACAGATCAGATCGGGCGGGATATTTTCAGCCGGATGATTTACGGCGCGCGCAACACGATGGGGATCGCCTTTGCGACGACCTGTCTGGCGTTTCTGATCGGCGGTGGATTTGCCCTGATGGCGGCGATCAGCCGGGGCTGGGTTGATCAGGTGATCAGCCGGTTTGTGGATGTGCTGATGGCGATCCCGCCGCTTATCTTTGCGCTGATGCTGTTGTCGATTTTCGGCTCGTCCATTCCGGCGTTGATCCTGATTATCGCCACGTTGGATTCGACGCGCGTGTTTCGTCTGACCCGCGCGGTCGCGATGAATGTGGTTGTGATGGAATATGTGGAGGCCGCGAAGCTGCGTGGCGAAGGTCTGGGCTGGATCATGCGGCGCGAAATCCTGCCCAACATCATGCCGCCGTTGGTGGCCGAATTCGGATTGCGGTTCAGTTTCGTATTCCTGACGATTGCGGCGTTGAGTTTCCTTGGGGTTGGTATTCAACCGCCGACCGCTGACTGGGGATCGATGGTGCGTGACAATGCCTCGCTGATCCAGTTTGCGCAGTATGATCTGAAGGCCGGTTTGACGCCACTGTTGCCCGCAGCGGCCATCGCGTTGCTGACGATTGCAGTGAATTTCGTCGTCGACTGGTTCCTGATGAAGACCAGCGGATTGAAGGAATGAGCTTTTCAATGCGCTTTTGTCGGGGTTTCGGACCGCTTCGCGCTCCGATCCACTGGGGGCGCTGCCCCCAGACCCCCGGGATATTTCTGCCAAAAAGAAAGACATGAGATGAGCGATGATCTGCTGCTTCACATGAAGGACATTGTGATCGACGGGTTTTCCGACGAGCAGTGGCATCCGATTATCAAGGGTGTGGATCTGGAGTTGAAGCGCGGGGAAGTGCTTGGGCTTATCGGGGAATCCGGGGCGGGCAAGTCGACTTTGGGGTTGGCGGCGATGGCGTTCGGGCGGCCCGGGATCAGGCTGACGTCTGGCGAGATATGGTTTGACGGGCAGGATTTGATGAAGGTCTCGGAGGCCGAGCGGCAGGCGTTGCGCGGCTCGAGGATTGCCTATGTGGCGCAGTCGGCGGCGGCGGCGTTCAATCCCGCACACCGTTTGCTGGATCAGACAATTGAGGCCAGTCTTGCGCATGGTGTGCGGTCCACTGCCGAGGCGGCAGAGGATGCGACAGCGCTTTATGCGGCGATGGATTTGCCGGATCCGGACAACATCGGGTTTCGCTATCCGCATCAGGTGTCGGGAGGCCAATTGCAACGCGCGATGACCGCGATGGCGATGTCTGCGCGCCCCGATCTGATTATTTTCGATGAACCGACAACGGCTTTGGATGTGACGACGCAGGTGAACGTTCTGGCCGCCATGCGCGAGGCGGTGGACCGGTTCAACACTGCGGCGATTTACATCACGCATGATCTGGCCGTCGTGGCGCAGATGGCGGATCGCATCAAGGTGTTGCGGTATGGTGAAGAGGTCGAGGAGGCCGAGACGCAGGCGATGCTGTCGAACCCGCAGGAGGCTTATACCAAATCGCTTTGGGCGGTGCGTTCGATTGAGAAACCCGCCGAGACCAGCGACGATTATGTTTTGGAGATCAACAATGTAACGGCCGCTTATGGCACGGTGCCGGTGTTGCATGACGTTTCGATCAAGGTGCCGCGCGGCAAGACCGTGGCGGTTGTGGGCGAAAGTGGCTCGGGCAAGTCGACCACGGCGCGGGTTGTGACCGGGTTGCTGCCGCCGAAACAGGGCGAGGTTCTGTTCAACGGCGCGCCCTTGCCGCCGGAATTGAAGGGACGCTCGAAGGACCAGTTGCAGCGCATTCAGATGATTTACCAGATGGCCGACACGGCGATGAACCCGCGTCATACGGTGCGTGAAACCATCGGGCGGCCTGTAGAGTTTTACCTTGGACTGAAGGGGCGCGCGGTCGATGAGCGCGTCTCGGAATTGCTGAACCTGATTGAGCTGGATGACAGTTTTCTGGACCGGTTTCCCGGAGAATTGTCGGGCGGTCAGAAGCAGCGGATTTGTATTGCGCGTGCTTTGGCGGCCGAGCCTGAGGTGATCATCTGTGATGAGGTCACATCGGCTTTGGATCAGGTGGTTCAGGAAGGCATTTTGAAGCTGTTGATGAAGCTTCAGAAGGAACTGGGGATTACCTACATCTTCATCACCCATGACATCGCAACCGTGCAGGCCATATCCGACGAGATCGTGGTGATGTGGATGGGTAAGGTTGTGGAGCAGGGTGTGAAGGATGAGATCATGCAGCCGCCCTATCCTGAGTATACCGAGTTGTTGCTGTCGTCGGTGCCGACGATGGATCCGGGGTGGCTTAAGGGGGCGGTGGCGGCGCGCAAAGAGCTGACGATTGCCGAGCAGACCGGCGAAGCGTGAGCGGATCGGTTTTGCGCCGCACGCGGCCAGCGACGCTTTGGATTGGGCCGCGCCTAAGTGTACTTGAGCAGCTTTGCCTGACGTCTTTGGTGCGCCATGGCATGTCACCCGTTTTGTTTTGCTATGACGCGGTCGAAGGTATTCCGGACGGTGTTGAAATGCGGGATGCGGCGGAGATCTTGCCTGCGGAACGCATTTTTCTGAATGAAGAGCGTGGGTCTTATGCGCCGTTTTCAGACGTTTTCCGATACACGATGCTGCGGGATACGGACCTCTATTGGGTGGATGCAGACGTCTATTTGTGCCGGCAATTTCCTTTGGAGGACGGATACCTTTTTGGCTGGGCACAGGGCTCAATCAGCAACTGTGTGCTGGCTCTGCCGAGGGGTTCTCCGACGCTGGAGGCGCTCTGCGTTGCGGCGGAACATCCGAACATCGACATGCCGTGGATCAGGCGTTTTCGCGACGCGATCCGTGACAGATCAAACGCAGAGGGGGCACTTGATATCGCGGCGCTGCCGTATAAGGCGCTTGGCCCACTGGCTCTGACATGGTTACTGAAACATCACGGAGAAGAGGTGCACGCTTGTGGAACGGAACTGCATGCGCCGATTGATCCACGCCATGTTCTGCGCATCTGGCGCCGGGCACGGCAGCGTGTGCGGCGGGCCAACCCTTATGCCATCCACCTGTATGGCTCGGTTCAATACAAACAAATGGACGCGAACAAGGCGACGTCTGTTCCTGAGGACAGCTACCTTGCATCTCTTTTGAGGGCCGATGGGTTTGGGCTGGAATTCTATCCTGATTAGGCTTTGCTGCCACGAAATCCTGCATTCGCGAGCGGCGGGGCTTTACTTCGTATTTGGCCGATTCTATCGTCCGGCGAATGAGCCAGAACCCACATACACCTGTGACGACGCGCGCGCATTCGCGTGCGCTTGGCTTGCTACTCCTCCTTAGCCGCCTCTGAGCGTGCCTTTCGGCGCGACCGCTCAGAGGTGACCCTGCGCCAAGAAAAGCTAAGGATAAAGTGAGAGACCCCATGAACGACAAAAACGTTTCGCAAGTCGCGGACAAGAACCATGTGTTGATCTTCGACACGACCCTGCGTGATGGCGAGCAATCGCCGGGCGCGACCATGAGCCATGCCGAGAAGCTGGAGATTGCCGCGCTTCTCGATGAGATGGGCGTCGATATCATCGAGGCCGGTTTCCCGATTGCCTCGGACGGTGATTTTCAGGCGGTGAGCGAGATTGCGAAACGCTCGAAGAACGCGGTGATCTGCGGATT
>JABDQU010000332.1 GCA_013042105.1 Boseongicola sp. | reverse complement strand
CTATGGCACGAACTCCTCTTTTGCAGCTTTCCGAGATTTCCCTGACGTTTGGGGGGGATCCGGTTTTTGATGGCATGTCGCTTACGGTGCAGCCGGGGGATCGGTTGGCGTTGGTGGGGCGCAATGGTTCGGGCAAGTCGACCTTGATGAAGGTTATGGCGGGGCTAGTTGAGCCGGATAGTGGCGCGCGCGTTGTCGCCCCGGGCAATTCGGTTGGGTATATGGCGCAAGAGCCTGAGATGCGCGGTTGTGCGACGCTTGGGGATTATGCGCTGCGCGATATGGACCCGTCGGATTTGTGGCGGGTTGAGGCGGTGGCGGAGAAGCTGAAGTTTGATCCTGCCACCGAAGTTGAGGCGGCGTCTGGTGGCGAGCGGCGGCGCGCGGCATTGGCGAAACTGATCGCGCAAGGGCCGGACCTGATGTGTCTGGATGAGCCGACGAACCACTTGGATATTGAGGCGATTTCGTGGTTGGAGAGCCATTTGGCCTCGACCAGGTCGGCCTTCATTGTGATCTCGCACGATCGGGCGTTTTTGCGCGCCTTGACGCGGGCGACCTTGTGGATTGATCGCGGCGAGGTGCGCCGTCAGGAGCAGGGGTTTGATGCCTTTGAGGCCTGGCGCGACAAGACCTGGGAAGAAGAAGACATTGCGCGCCATAAGCTGAACCGGAAGATCAAGGCGGAAGCGCGTTGGGCGGTTGAGGGAATTTCGGCACGCAGGAAGCGCAATCAGGGGCGCGTGCGCGCGTTGCAGGAGTTGCGGGCCGAGAAGGCGTCGCAGATCAAGCGGCAGGGCACGGCGGCGATGGAGATCGAGGCCGGGCCGAAGTCAGGTAAGCGGGTCATTGAGGCCAAAGGCGTATCGCTGGAGCTTGGCGGCAAGACCATTGTGAAGGATTTCTCGTTGCGGGTGGCGCGCGGGGATCGGGTTGCCTTCGTGGGGCCGAACGGGGTTGGAAAGACCTCGTTGATCAATGTGTTGACCGGGCAGGCGGAGCCGGATGCGGGCAGTGTTGTTCTGGGCACGAACATCGAGATGGCGGTGTTTGATCAGCGGCGCGAGGCTTTGGATCCGGAAGCGACGCTGTGGGAGAGCCTGATTGGCGATCGCGAGATGCGGGTGTCGGGGCGAGCGGATCAGGTAATGGTGCGCGGCACGCCGAAGCATGTGGTCGGGTATCTGAAAGAGTTTTTGTTCGACGAAGCGCAGGCGCGCGCGCCTGTTCGGTCTTTGTCAGGTGGTGAGAAGGCGCGGCTTTTGCTGGCGCGGATCATGGCGAAGCCGTCGAATGTTCTGGTTCTGGATGAGCCGACGAACGATCTGGATATTGAGACCCTGGATTTGTTGCAGGAAATCCTTGGCGACTATGACGGCACGGTTTTGCTGGTGAGCCACGACCGGGATTTTCTGGACCGGGTGGCGACGACGACTGTTGCGATGGAAGGTGCGGGCCGGGTTGTTGTGCATGCGGGGGGCTGGTCGGATTATGCTCCCAAGCGCGATTTGGTTGAGCAATCAGTGGCTCCGGGGGCGGCGAAGGCGGGCAAGACGGGCGCGCGTTCCAAAGGGTCTTCGGGGGGCTTGAGTTTTACCGAAAAGCATCGGCTGGAGGCTTTGCCCGGCGAGATGGAGCGGCTTCAGGGCGAGATTGCCAAATTGGAAGAGCTCTTGTCGGATGCGGAGTTGTTTACGCGCGAGCCGGTAAAGTTTGCAAAGGCCAGTGATGCTTTGGTGGAACGGCATGAGAAGCTGGCGGCGTTTGAAGACGAGTGGTTGTTGTTGGAAGAGAAGGCTGGCGGGTAGCGGCTTATTATAAATCCATTCTCACTTGGGGCTCTGCCCCAAACCCCGGGATTTTCTGGACCCAAAGAGATGTGGTGCGTTTCAGGCGCTTGGGTGGAGCTTTGGGCAATAGCCTCTTGCAAGAGCTTTGACTGTGAGGGACGGGGTCAGGACCTCGGTTTGGCCAGACTTTGGGCGGTCGATCGGGCTGTCGTAGCCGTCGGGGTGGACTTTGCGCAGGGCGGTGCGCGTGATGAGGTAGGCGGCGTTGTTCCAGATGATCGTGCCGGCGGGCAGTGTATTGATGTTGGCGGTGAAGCGGCGGTGTTTGGCTGTTCGAGGGATGACACGGGCATGATGGAGCGCGTTGTCGAGGTCCTTGGCGCTGCCGGTGTGGTCAAGCGCATTCAGGAAGGCCCGGTAGTCGGCGCGGCGGCAGAGCGCGCAGGGGCGGTGGCCTGCGGCGAGGGCGACGGCTTCGTCGAGGAAGAACAGCTCGGTGTAGTGGCCCGGTTGCATGATCTGACGGTGCCAGTCCTTGTGTCTCAACAGGCAGGTGACCCAGGCTTTGTGGCGCCAGCGGGCGCGGTCCAAGGTTTGCGCGTCGTCATGCAGAATGCCGCGATTGCCCATGAACAAACCCCGGGCGGGATGTTTGATGAGGTCGCCGGTGGCGAGGACGCGGTTTTGGTGTGGCATGGTGGCGTAAGCCTAGCCGGGCCGCCGGGGTGTGGGAAGTGTGAGGAGCGGCTCAGGTCAGGGCGTAGGCGCCGAGACACATTCCGAGAGCAACTGTGAAGAGAAAAATGGACTGGGTCATCGGATACTCCGGATACTGGCAAAACAAACACTTTCTATAAAATGCGAGTCGAAAGTGGCCAAAGCAAGGAACAGGGTCGGGGAATTGGGGAACGGTGCGTTTCTGATTTGGAAACCGGCAGGTCGCTTTCCATGGGGTATTATAATACCTATTTTGCAACGTATTGATTTTCATCAATTTATTAAGATTTATCTGTGTTGACTGTGTGTGGAAAACCTTTAGAACCCGCTCATCAATTCAACCCCCGAAGGGTAGACACAATGAGCACCTATTCCGCAACACCCGCGGAGATCGAAAAAAGCTGGATCCTGATCGACGCAGAAGGCGTTGTTCTGGGTCGTCTTGCTTCGATCATCGCAATGCGCTTGCGCGGCAAGCACAAGGCCACATTCACTCCGCACATGGACATGGGCGACAACGTGATCGTGATTAACGCCGACAAAGTTCAGCTGACGGGCAAGAAGCGCGACAAGCCGAACTATTGGCACACTGGTTACCCGGGCGGCATCAAGTCCCGCACGACCGGTCAAATTCTCGAAGGCGCGCACCCTGAGCGTGTTGTCATGCAGGCCGTCAAGCGGATGCTGCCGGGCAACAAGCTGAGCCGCAGCGTTATGACCAACCTTCGCGTTTATGCAGGTGCCGAGCATCCGCATGAAGCACAGTCACCTGAAGTTCTGGACGTGAAGTCTATGAACTCCAAGAACACCCGGAGCTAAGTCCATGGCAGAAGATATCAAAACGCTGGACGACCTGAAGGACGTCGTAGCCGAGGGCGGTGTTGAAATGGCAGAGGCTCCTGCAGCTGTCACCGAGACACTTGTGACCTATGAGCCGGTTCGTGACGAACTTGGTCGTTCGTATGCAACTGGTAAGCGTAAAGACGCGGTCGCGCGTGTCTGGATCAAGCCGGGGTCCGGCAAGGTCACTGTGAACGGTCGCGAGATGGACGTCTATTTTGCGCGCCCCGTGTTGCAGATGATCCTGCGCCAGCCGTTTACGGTTGCAGGCGTCGAAGGTCAGTTTGACGTGATGGCGACCGTTAAAGGCGGTGGTCTTTCGGGTCAGGCCGGTGCGGTCAAGCACGGTATTTCGAAGGCGCTTCAGCTTTACGATCCAAGCTTGCGCGCGGCGTTGAAAGCTGCGGGCTTCCTCACACGCGACAGCCGCGTTGTTGAGCGTAAAAAGTACGGTAAGGCAAAAGCGCGTAAGAGCTTCCAGTTCTCGAAGCGCTAAGTCTTTCGACAAAAATTTTGGAGAGGGCCGTCCCGGTTTGGGGCGGCCTTTTTCGTTTGTGACGGCACGTGTCATGAATGCTCTACAGAATCGTTACAGGAGTTTTAAACGATCTCACGAGCCTTTCCTGCATGGGCCGTGCGCCTCTGACTGCCGGGGTGCCGCGTTGATTTCAACATCAGGGATGCGAAAGACACGGTTGATTAGACTCTAAGTGATTTGTCCTGGGACGATTTTGACGCGGTTGTGGATGCAGCGATTTCGCGTTGTGGTTTTTTTTGGGGGGGGCGTTCTGGCTTTTGGTTCGGGCGTGACGGTCTTTGGCTCGGCTGGAACGGCATCGGCGGGTGGCCCTGCGTTTGAGTTCGCACCTGTTGGCATTGCGACAGATTTCGATGTGCATGTTCCAGAAGGATATTCGTGGAAAACGCTGGTGCGTTGGGGTGATCCGCTTTTTGCAGACGCCGAAGGGGCCTATTCGGCCGAGGCCGGCGTTTCGGTTGAAATGTCGGACAAGGTGTTCGGTGAGAACACCGGCGGTATGGAGATTTTCGACGTCGACGGGCGCGAGATTCTGGCAATCAATTCGGAGTACGTGAACCCGAAGATCAATCTGCTGGCAGCCTCGGATGGTGTGCCGCAGACGGCAGATGAGGTCACCTTGTTGAAGAACCTTCAGGGTGTGACGGTTCTGGAGGTGGCGGATCAGGGTGATGGCTACGGCGTTGTTCTGGACAGCCCTTGCAATCGTCGCATTACGCATGAAACGCAGATGACCATGGACGGACCCGCGGCAGGATCACCGCTGGTGCGCACATCAGTTGACCCTGCGGGCATGTCGCCATTGGGCACGATGAACAACTGTGGCTAGGGCAAGACGCTTTGGGGCACTTATCTGACCTGTGAGGAGAACTTCAACGGCTATTTCGGCGCCACGGGTGCGACGCAAGCTGCTTTGGATGCGGGCTATACGCGCTATGGGATCGGAGGCGACGGGCGGTATGCCTATGAGAAGTTCGATCCGCGCGATGATTTTTCAGCTGAGCCGAACGAGCCGCATCTTCATGGTTGGGTGACCGAGATTGACCCGGCGGATCCGACATCGACGCCGGTGAAGCATGCGGCTTTGGCTCGGTTCAAGCATGAGAATGCAGAGATGGCTCAGGCCGCTGACGGGCGGATCGTGGTCTATATGGGCGACGATGAGCGCGGCGAGTTCATCTACAAGTATGTCTCGGATGCAAGCTGGAGCGAAGGGCAGCCAACGCATGGGTTGTTGTCGAATGGCACGCTTTTTGTCGCGAAATTCTATGGGAACATGACTGGCGAGTGGTTGGCTTTGACGACTGAGACCACCGGTATTGCGACTGAGGACATTCCTGTCTTCTCTCGCCCGGCGGGATGGCGTATGACAGCAAGGGCATGCTTTGGATCCAGACCGATGGCAGCGACAGCAACGAAGAAGTCTCCGCGGGCATGGGCAACAACCAGATGTTGGTTGGCAACACTGAAACGGGCGAGATTGCCCGGTTCATGACAGTGCCGAACGGCTCAGAAGTGACGGGTCTGACTTGGTCGCTGGACCGCAAGGTGGCCTTTTTTGGTGTTCAGCATCCGGGCGGAAGCTGGCCGGATGGCAACGGCAAACCGCGTTCGGCTGTGATCGCAGTCTGGCGGGATGACGGCGTGACGGTCGGCTAACGGTTTAATGAGTAGGGGTTACGGGGCATGGTCAGGAAACTGGCTGCGCCCCTTGTTTTCATGGCGATAGCGAAGGGTGGAACAGGCCGGGGGGTTGCAGGCCATAAATTTGCCACAATTAGACCGCATAAACGCCTCCTAGTTTGTTGTGTTGACGAGGGATGCGTCGTGAAATTCTCATTTTTCCGCCAGAAGCTGTCTGGTTCTTTCAAAGAAGACCGCTGTTCAAAGGGTGATGCAAGCGATGCTATTTCGTCGCGGGTATTTGATCCTGCAGATTTGGAAATGCTGAAGAACCGTCAGCCCCATGAGAAGAAGACTGCGACCAAGAGCGAGTTTGTGACTCTTTTTCGCTCGCAGTTGCGTCCGCTTCACAGACAGGGCTGAGAGCCCATACCTCAGGAATCTGGTGGAATTAACCCAAGACCGCGCAGATAGATGCCGATGCCGCTTTCGAGAAGGTCCTCGGGCGGGAACGGTGATTTCGTGCCGGGGGAGCCCCGGGCGAACAATTCTACGACGCCGTGGCTCATAGCCCAGATATGGGCGGAAACCATTTGTTTTGGTGGGCGTTTGTCTTCGGGAATGTGTTCGGAGAGTTTGTCGGCGGCTTTTTCCAGCACTGCAAAGGCGCGACGGGC
>JABDQU010000323.1 GCA_013042105.1 Boseongicola sp. | reverse complement strand
CGCGTCTTTAGGCTTTTCGAGCCGGAAAACTCGCGCTATGAAGCGCCATGGTGCGCCCGAGTGGCGGAATGGTAGACGCAGCGGATTCAAAATCCGCCGCCCAAAAGGCGTGGGGGTTCGACTCCCCCCTCGGGCACCACTTAACTTCCTTTGACGACGTAACAGGCTCAATCGCTGCCAAAAATTTGGTATCGGGCGAATTTCCAGCGCACGTGCGCCTGTCTGCCTCTTGCAAACCTTTCCGCTTCATGGCCTGAAAGGGCTCATGAAAATCATAGCCTTGTCATTGATCGTTTTGGCCACTCTCCCGCGCCCTGCGCTGGCCGAAGAGGTGCTTTTGGCGGTTGCGTCGAATTTCGTGACGGCGGCGGAAGCATTGGCCGAAACCTTTGAAGCGACGAGCGATCATTCGGTTGTGGTGGCGCATGGATCGACCGGCGCGCTTTATGCGCAGATCGTGTCGCGCGCGCCTTACGATGTGTTCTTGTCGGCGGATGCCGAGCGACCCCGGCTGTTGGGTGAGGCCGGTTTGGCGGCGGATGTGACGACATATGCTTTGGGGCGTCTGGTTCTGGTGTCGAAAGAGGCGGTGGATCTGGACACGGCTTCGGAGGATTTTGCCAACAAACGGGTGGCTTTGGCGGATCCGATGGTGGCGCCTTATGGGGCGGCGGCGATTGCGGCGATGGAAAACCTTGCACTTGATACGGCGACGTTTCAGCCGCTTTTGGTGACCAATGTCGGGCAGGTGGCAACGCTTTTTGTGACGGGGAATGCCGATCTGGCGTTTCTGGCAGAAGCGCAATTGCCGTTTGTCGAGCGGGCAGAGGTGACGGCCCTGGACGGGCGGTATCCGGAGATCCGGCAGGATGCGGCTTTGTTGACGCGCAGCGAGGGTAACCCTGCGGCGCTGGCGTTTTGGGCATTTTTGGCGTCGGATGCGGCGGCTGAGGTGATTGTCGCAAACGGCTACGATCTGGCTGAATGACGGTCTGGCCCGCCATATGGCTGACGCTGAAGCTGGCGTTTGTGACAACGGCGATCTTGCTGGCAGTGGCCTTGCCGTTGGCGTGGTGGTTGACGACGACGCGTTCGAAGTTGCGGCCGGTGGTCGAGACGATCACGACCTTGCCGTTGGTTTTGCCGCCGACGGTTCTGGGGTTCTATCTGTTGATCCTGATGAGTCCGACTGCCCCGTTCGGGGCGTTGTGGTTGTCGGTGACAGGTGACACGTTGACGTTCTCGTTTACTGGGTTGGTGATTGCGTCGTTGGTCTATTCGCTGCCGTTTGCGGTGCAGCCATTGCAGACGGCCTTTGCATCAGTGCCACGCCCGACAATGGATGCCGCCCGCACGTTGGGGGCCACGCCGCGAGATGCGTTTTTGACCGTCGCCCTGCCACTGGCGCGGCGGGGGTTCCTGACGGCAGGTGTTTTGACGTTCGCTCATACGGTTGGTGAATTCGGCGTGGTCCTGATGGTGGGCGGCAATATTCCGGGGCGCACGCGGGTGATTTCGATTGAGATTTTCACGGCTGTTGAGACGCTGGATTATGCGACGGCGCATGTGTTGTCGTTGGGTTTGTTGGCGTTTTCGTTCTGCGTTTTGATGGTGGTTTATGTGTTCAACAGGCGGGGGGCGGTGCGCGTTGCCTGACCGGTTGCATTTCCGACTGAAGCTGAGGCGCGGACGTTTGTTCACGCTGGAGGCGGAAGAAAGTCTGCCGATGCAGGGCGTGACGGCGATCACCGGGCCATCGGGAAGCGGCAAGACCTCGCTTTTGCGCGCTTTGGCGGGTCTGGATATGGACGTGACCGGCGAGCGGCGCGTGAGTTTTTGCAACACCGAATGGGATGGTCCGGGCGGGCATGTGCCGACCCATGAGCGACGTATTGGTTTCGTGTTTCAGGATCCGTATCTGTTTCCGCATCTGAGTGTGGCGGGCAACATTGGTTATGGGGCCAAACGGCGCGAGGTCACGTCGTTTGATGCGATCGTTGAGGCGTTGGATCTGGGACCTTTGCTCGACCGCGAGATCGATGGTTTGTCGGGCGGCGAAGCACGCCGCGTGGCGTTGGCGCGGGCCTTGGCGTCGGACCCGGCGGTGCTGTTTCTGGATGAGCCGATGACGGGTCTGGACAGTCAACGCAAATCAGAATTCCTTCCTTATATCGCGCGGGCTGTTAGCCAGGCGCGGGTGCCTGCGCTTTATGTCAGCCATTCCAGCGACGAGGTGGTCACGCTGGCGGACCGGGTTCTGGAGTTGGGGCAGGGCCATGTCACGGGGTGGCGGACGCCACCAATGCGGCTGGATGCGCATGTGATCGCTGAAACCGGACCGGGCGTCGAAGTGCGTCTGGACGGTGCCGAGGCAGACGGACCGGGCGCGTCGATCTCGTTGCCGCTGCGGGCCTTACCGGGCGAGGCCGTCGGGATCGGTCTGCCGGTCGAAAGCGTGCAGTTCAGCGTGCACCATCCGGGCGCAGGATCCGCGATTATGGTGCTGCCGGTGACAGTGACGCGGCCTGCCGGGGCCGAAGGGCAGGCGGTTCTGGATGTTTTGGGGCAATCGATCACGGTGCCGGGTGTGATGCGGGTTCCGGCTGGCAAGTCGCTTTGGATGTCTGTGCTGCGGGTGTTGCCGCGGCCGCGCAGTATTGATTCGACGGCATAAGCGGAAATCCGCTCATCAATCGTTCGCTTTGCTTTCTATTGGTGCGGTGTCGAAAACACTGCCAAGCAGTCATTTGTGACATTTTTCTGCCGGATTGCAGGCATAACGAAAATGTCAGTGTTTCCAAAATAGGGACGAATGCCGGTCCGTTTCGTCACCGGGTCACTGGCAAATCTTTGGGTATCTGTCGGTGGCGCTTGCAAATTCCGGAAATACCAACTGTTTCCCAGCGCGCATCAATAACGCGAAATGCCGCCCTAAGCGTGTGCCCCATTTGGCAATTCACCCAAAAACAATTCGGTCGATTTGCCTCAAAGTGGCCGTTTTTGCTTTGGCAATGCAGGCCTAGCGGTTAACTTTTCCTTACCTCGCTGGGGGGTAGTGATGCGGCATGGGGGTGCCGCGCATGGCTTGCAGGATGTTCCTGTAAGTTGGGTATCGAGTGCTGCCAGTTGGCGGCGGGGATCGGTGCTCCTCGTGTGTTTGTTTGCCCTGTTGCCGGGCACCACGGGGATCCACATCGGTTCCCGCCATTTAACCCAATCGGCTTTAACGATGACCTGAACTCACCCCTCAGCGGGGCTTTGTTCTATGTCGATCTCACCTGTCACACCTTGTTTCACGCCGGGCACCTTGATTGCCACGGACCGCGGACCGATTGCGGTCGAGGCGTTGCGGACGGGCGACCGTCTGGTGACGCGGGACAATGGATTGAGACGCGTGCATTGGATCGG
>JABDQU010000316.1 GCA_013042105.1 Boseongicola sp. | reverse complement strand
GCATATGCAGATAAACCACACCGCGATCAAACCCGTGGAACACAATGTCCCCCCCGTCCTGAGCCACCGCAGGACGCACCCGAGTGTCCAGCAACTCCTTGATTTGATCGACAATTTCACCGTCTTCGCCGGTATGCTCCGCATGTCCCGACGTAGGCGAGCCACCATCGGAAACCGCAGGCTGACCCGACTGGAAGTGCTCCATGATCGCGCCCAATATGGCAGGCTTCACATGATCCCAGTCCGTCTCTTCCGTCTTCGTCACCGTAACGAAATCAAGCCCGAAAAACACGCCCGACACACCGGAAATCCCAAACAACCGCGTCGCCAAAGGCGAGCTTCCCGCCGCTTCCGCACTCGGAAAATCAGCCGTTCCGACCTCAAGCACGCTTTGCCCCGGCAAAAACTTCAACGTCGCCGGGTTCGGCGTGGATTCCGTTTGAATAAACATCTCGTGCGTCCTCTCGATTGAACCCAAGATATGCGTCTCAGACCCCAAAGTGTCAAGACTTTGGAATCATTCTAAACCCGCTTTCACTCTTTCAAAAACACCGCAGGGCAAGCCTGACAACGCGACGGGCAGAGCCCTCAAAGCAAGATCAGGTAATCGCTTCCAGCTTCTCTTTCGACAACTCGCCCGGCACAATCGTCACCGGAATTGGCAAATCCCCGAAGTTTCGCGAAAGCTCGCTCAAAATCGGCCCCGGCCCGCGCCCTTCGCTCGATGCTCCAAGCACCAAGACACCAACATCCGTATCCTCAGCCACCTGCGCCATAATCTCGGCCACGGGCTCGCCTTCCCGGATCACCAACTCCGGATCCACGTTCTGCTTGTCGCGCATCCACTTGGCGAAGACCTCGTAATGCGCATGAATGCGCTCGCGCGCCTCCTCCCGCATGATATTGCCAACGCCAATCCAGTGATTGAACTCATCGGGCGGAATAACCGACAAAACCTGCACGCCGCCACCCGTGTGAGACGCCCGCATCGCGGCAAACCGCATTGCATTGAGGCATTCCCGACTGTCATCCAGCACGACCAGAAACTTACGCATCGCTTGACCCCTCTGTTGGCCGCGATCTTGATCTGATCGCGCTGCCTTTGTCTATCCTTCAGGCGAAATCACTTGCCCGACACCCGCCGCTTCGGCGCGCTGAAGGGCCAGAACCGATGCCGCATAATCCCCAAGCGCCAACCCTCGAAACACAAACGCACATGGGCTATCTGCGGGCCGCTTGAACGCAGGTCCCGCCACCAGTCCCGTCAAATCACCAGCAATCAGCTCGTCTGACACCATCGGCTTCGGGCTCGAACGCTCCTGCTCGATATCATCCACGTAAATCGACCCAAACGCGCCCGCCGTCTCATCCCTCCAGGGGATAAACAGATCAGTGATGGCCGCGAAAGTGCCAGGGCGCATCCAGCCAGCATCCAGAAACGGCGCAACCTCGTAATTGAGCGTAATCGACGTCACAACAATATCCGCCGCCCGAATGGCCGCCTCAGCCTCCGCGGCCTCCGCCTCCAAGCCCAGCCCGCGCGCCTCTGCCACAAGCCGGTCGACATTCGCCCGTCCCCGACCCACAGCGTAAACCTTCTTCAGCGGAAAAAGCGCGCGAAACGCCGCCAGATGGCTCGACGCCTGCACCCCACATCCCACAAAAGCAATACTCTCAGACGCCGGGTCCGCCATCTTGCGCGCCGCCACCGCCGACAAGGCCGCCGTGCGCACCGCTGTCACCCAGGCCGCCCCCAAAAGCGCGCGCAAAACACCTGTTTCGGCATCCAGCACCAAAATCGCGCCCGTCGTCGCAGGCAATCCCCGCGCCGCATTGTCCGGATAAACCCCAACCGTTTTCAAGACGGTATAGCCATCCCCGCCCACAGCCAGCGTCGACATCATATACCGCCCATCACCTGGCAATATCGCAGACTTGGGCGAGGTCTGAAGTCGCCCCGCAGCCTTCTCGACCAGCGCGGCCTCAATCGCATCGGCAATGTCGCTCGGCGAGATGTCCAACGCGTCCAGCGCCGTATCCGGCAAAT
>JABDQU010000315.1 GCA_013042105.1 Boseongicola sp. | reverse complement strand
GATCAAATGCGGGAGCGCGAAGCGTGATTGGATCGGTCGCCTCAATTGGCCCCAATTCAACTTTCCCACCTGCGCGGATTGCTTTCTCTACGGCTGCGTGAATAAGCGGAACAGGATCAATACGCTCGGGTTCTCCCAGAGACTCACTTCGTGCGAAATCCAGAAACGCGTCCAGCATCTCCTGCATTTCATCAACATCGCGGAGCATATCGTCATTCTCTGCATGGTCTGACATGCTCAGCGCAAGCCTCATACGGGTGAGTGGCGTGCGCAGATCATGGCTCACACCCGACAACAGCAACGTTCTTTGTTCGATCTGACGCTCGATCCGGTCGCGCATCTGAATAAAGGCGTGCCCCGCCTCCCGTACCTCGGCGGCCCCTGCAGGGCGATAGGGCACTGAGCGGCCTTTACCAAAAGCCGACGCCGCTGCCGCCAGACGACGGATCGGACGGACCTGACCGCGCAGGTACAGCAGCGCGATCAACACCATCAAAACGGATGTAATGCCGATCAGAACGAGAAACTGATGCGGATTGCGCGCAGACACTCTTGTGCGTGGTACCTCAAGCAGCAGCGGGCCATGCTTGGACGCCAGCGTGATTAATGCAAAGCCCTCACGCGATACGAGATCAATCACGACAACGTCGGTCACGCTTTCGCGCAAGGTTTCAATGACCGTGCGCCCCGACAGATCGACAGCTGAGCGTTGGTCGACCAACTCCTGTTCCAACAGTGACACGCTAAGCTCAAGCGGTTCAGCGATCTCCCGCGACGCAATGATCGCCTGTTCAGGCGTTTCGGTTTCATTCGCCTTCGACAGGATCAGCGTGATCTCATTCGCGACACCTTCGGTCATCTGTCGGGTCACATTCTCATAGAGACGCTGAATAAAGACGATAGACATGACCAACAGGATGGTCCCCACTGGCACCAGCAAAATGAGTGTCGCACGCCCAAAAAGAGACCGAGGCACAAATCGTTTGAGAAACGTTCCGATCATTGGGAAAGCCTAAGCATGCACAGCAGAAAAGCGAAAGTGCCGATGACACGACCCGAGGTCGGAATCCCAATAGAAGTGACACCGGGAGTGCAGATGGTGCTTGCTCCGAATGCAGGAGCGATGACGCATTGGGGGACCAATAGTTACATCATCGGAGAAGAAACGCTGGCGATCGTTGACCCGGGTCCAGCCGAGGCCGAGCATCTCGCAGCTTTGATGAAGGCGATCGGGTCTCGCGAGGTTTCTCACATTCTGGTGACGCATGCGCACAGCGATCATAGCGCGGGGGCAATGGCCCTCGCATCCAAAACCGGCGCACCCGTTTCTGGGTTTGGAACCGCTCGGGAAGGCCGACGCGCCATTATGCAATCCTTGGCCGAGACTGGAGATTTGGGAGGCGGCGAAGGTCTTGACGAGAGATTTGCACCGGATCATGTCGTTCGTGAAGGTGATCGGATAACCGGAGCGGGTTGGGAAATCGACGTCGTGCACCTGCCCGGGCATTTCGCCGGGCAGCTTGGATTTCAACTCGATGGCAATCTGTTTTCTGGCGACCATGTGATGGACTGGTCTTCGTCGATCGTATCCCCACCCGACGGGCATATTGGTGACTTTCTGGCCTCCTCCCGTCGGATCATTGATTTGGCACCGAACCAATGCCTGGCGGGCCACGGCGCCCCCCTTGTAGATCCAAGCGATCGGCTGGAATGGCTCATCGAGCATCGCAGCGCACGCGAATCTCAGATACTTCACGCCTTGTCCACGACTTGGCTGCCGCTCCACGAGATCGTTGCAAAGGTATATCTGGGCTTGCCGGACAACCTCCGCCCTGCCGCTGCTCGCAATGTCCTCGCCCATTTGATCGATCTGTGGGAACGCCAACTCATTGAGGCTGATCCGGGGCCGCAGCAGAGTGCTCTTTTTCGCTTGAGGTAGCCCCAAAGCCGTCCTTTGAAGTTTCTGTAAAACACCCACTGGACGCGCCCGAAAAGCGTTGCTATATCGCGCCAGTGTTCCGGCGTAGCTCAGCGGTAGAGCAGTTGACTGTTAATCAATTGGTCGTAGGTTCGATCCCTACCGCCGGAGCCAAAGAATTCAAGGGCTTAGTGAGAAATCGCTAGGCCCTTTCTCTTTATGTTATTGCACTCGGACGCAAATAGGGCGCGACGATACGGTCAGCGCTGGTATGATTTGGGAGGGTATCTACGCACTTCTGCTGCCTCATAAATAAGGACGCTGAATGTCCGCTTTGCAGGGCGGCCTCAACGGGTCGATGCAACACATGCATTGAAACGCTCGGCTGGTGTTTCGTAGTTGAGCGTCTTTCGAGGTCGTTCGTTGAGCTGTCTTGCGACAGCGCTTAGCTTTGCCTGACTATGTATCGACAAGTCCGTGCCCTTTGGGAAGTACTGTCGCAGCAGGCGGTTGGTGTTTTCGTTTGTGCCGCGTTGCCATGGGCTGTGTGGTTCACACAAAAAGACATCGATATCCGTCGCCAGGGTGAACGTCTTATGCCCGGCCATCTCTGTTCCACGATCCCATGTCAGAGAACGATACAGTTCTTTTGGTAGTTTGCGAGACTGCTTGATGAGCGCCTGAACGACGCTGTGGCTGTCTTTGTTGCTGACCTTTGCCAGCATCACAAACCGGGTGTGGCGTTCAACCAGAGTGGCGATGAAGCTGTTGCCGGAACCCGCAATCAGATCACCCTCCCAGTGTCCTGGCACGGCACGATCCTCGGCCTCTGCGGGGCGCTCCCGGATAGAAACCGCATCGTTGAACTTGCCCAATCCGCTGCGCTTCAAGGTGGCATGACGGGATCGGCGAATGGACCTCGTGGCGCGCAGATGTGCCAGTAATTCCTTCTTAAGAACGCCACG
>JABDQU010000311.1 GCA_013042105.1 Boseongicola sp. | reverse complement strand
TTGGTCTTTGGATTGTAGTTGCGGACAAGCGCGATCAGGTCGTCGGCGTCAATCATCGGCCCACCCCCCGGACCGCGCTTTGGTCCTTATGGCTGCCGTTGGGCTTCCATCAGGGCGCGGAGCAGTTTCTCTTCGCTCAAATCATCCTCAGCCGGCTTGTCGGCTTCAGCACCCATCAACAGAGCCATGGCATCTTCTTCCGGCTCGTCGACTTCGATCTGAGTCTGGTGGCTTTCAATCATCCGCTCGCGAAGTTCCTCGGCAGATTGCGCCTCGTCCGCGATTTCACGCAGGCTGACAACGGGGTTTTTGTCGTTGTCACGCTCAACCGTAAGGGCAGCACCTGTCGAAATCTCGCGAGCACGATGTGCCGCAAGCATTACCAGTTCGAACCGGTTTGGAACCTTGTCAACGCAGTCTTCAACCGTCACGCGGGCCATGTGTCTCTCCGTACAGAAGGGGATCAGGCACGGTTCCTAGGCCGCGGACGTGCGAAACACAAGACGATTCTGCCCTACCTCCCTGAATTTCGGGACAAAAGCTGCCCAAATTATTGATTTTGCAAAGCTTGGCGCCTTCATGGCGTGCGTGATCTGCGCCGTAGTGATAGATTCCATCTGGTGTTTCTAAATTGCAGACACAGAATTTGCGTGAATTAGATAGTTGCAATTGAATATGTTTTTTGGCTTATATCGCCCACTGGCCGGGTGAATGTTTCCACTCACACTCACGGATTTAGCCCGGCAAGTATGATAAATCGGAAGGGCTATTATGTTCTATAGAGACGAACGGCTTGCGCTGTTCATCGACGGCGCCAATTTGTATGCCGCCGCGAAATCGCTTGGGTTTGATATTGATTACAAACTCATGCGTCAGGAATTCATGCGTCGTGGCAAGTTGCTTCGTGCGTTTTATTACACCGCCTTGCTGGAGAATGATGAGTATTCGCCCATTCGCCCGCTGGTCGACTGGCTACACTACAACGGGTATTCCATGGTTACCAAACCGGCCAAGGAATTCACCGACAGCCAAGGGCGTCGCAAAGTCAAAGGCAATATGGACATTGAGCTGGCGGTCGATGCGATGGAGCTTGCGCCTCACGTTGATCATGTTGTGCTGTTTTCGGGGGATGGCGATTTTCGTCCGCTCATCGAAAGCCTGCAACGTCAGGGCGTGCGCGTTTCGGTGGTGTCGACCATCCGCAGCCAGCCCCCGATGATCGCCGACGAGCTTCGCCGACAGTGCGACAACTTCATCGAGCTGGAAGAGCTGCGCGACGTGATCGGGCGACCAACGCGAGAACCACAAGGCGACGCAGATTAATCAGGGGCGCTTGGCGGCAGCAACACTGGCGTCCATCTGATTGTGGCGCTCGATGATACGGTTCGGCCAGGTGCTTTTGATGTAGGCTAGGACGGCATAAATCTCGTCGTCGCTCAGGACATCGCCGAATGCACCCATGTTCGACTTGTAGCCGCCGCCGACAATGGCTTCGGTGCCCAGTTTGGTGATCGCAAACAGCTGGTCGGTTGGGTGATGCCATGTGTGACCGGTTTCATCATGCGGCGGCGCCGGGAGATATCCGTCGGCGTCGCGGCTTTGCCAGTCCGCCTGCCCTTCAAGGTTCACGCCGTGACACGCGGCGCAGTTTTCAAGATACAGGGCTTGGCCAGAGGCGACCGTGGCTTCGTCGAGGTGGAGCGCAAGGCCGCTCGTTTGCGTTGGGGTAAGCCAAAAAAACAGCGCCACAAGAACGCCGAGCGCCGGAACTCCAAATATCAAACGTTGCCGCATAGAATCGCCTCGTGTCAGATTTTCATTGTCGATAGCGGCTTCCACCGCAGGAAGGTCAAGCCGGGACTGGACGCCTTGGCGCACAGCGCTTAGGTCTTCAATGCGGAGACTTAAACAAATGACAAAACCTGCCTTGACCCTCTACCTTGCTGCACCGCGTGGTTTCTGCGCCGGAGTGGATCGCGCCATTAAGATCGTCGAACTGGCGATCGAGAAATGGGGCGCGCCCGTCTATGTGCGCCACGAGATCGTTCACAACAAATTCGTTGTGGATGGCCTGCGAGAGCTGGGGGCGGTTTTCGTGGAAGAACTGGACGATTGCCCAGATGACCGGCCAGTGATTTTCTCGGCGCACGGTGTTCCAAAGGCCGTGCCAGCTGAAGCCGCCAAGCGCGAAATGCTTTTTGTGGATGCGACCTGTCCGTTGGTGAGCAAGGTTCATCTCGAAGCTGAACGTCATCACGCGAATGGGTTGCAAATGGTGATGATCGGGCACGAAGGGCACCCTGAGACCGTCGGCACGATGGGGCAATTACCTGAAGGCGAAGTAATCCTTGTCGAGACTGTGGAGGATGTCGCCGGGGTTGAACCGCGCGACCCTGACAAGCTGGCATTTATCACGCAAACCACTTTGTCGGTGGATGATACGGCAGGTATCGTTCAGGCGCTTCAGACGAGGTTCCCCAGCATTGTTGGGCCGCACAAGGAAGATATCTGCTATGCTACTACAAACCGGCAAGAAGCCGTCAAAGCCGTCGCGCCGAAAATCGACGCGCTTTTGGTGATCGGTGCGCCAAACTCGTCCAATTCGAAGCGCTTGGTCGAGGTTGGGCGGACAGCGGGCTGTGGCTATGCGCAGCTTGTTCAACGCGCGGCCGAGATCGACTGGCGCGCGCTTGATGGGATTGGGTCGGTGGGTCTGACGGCTGGTGCCAGCGCCCCCGAAGTGTTGGTCAATGAAGTGATTGATGCCTTTCGCGACCGCTATGATGTGACGGTCGAACTGGTGGAAACGGCAAAAGAGCGAGTCGAATTCAAAGTCCCTCGCGTTCTTAGGGAGCCCGCCGCATGACTTTGCAATTCCTGCTGACAGCCTTTGTAGTCGTCATCGCACCCGGCACCGGCGTTATCTACACGCTTGCTTTAGGTTTGGGTCAAGGACGACGTGCCGCAATCGCTGCGGCTTTCGGGTGCACTTTTGGGATTGTGCCGCATCTTTTGGCCGCGACCCTTGGATTGGCCGCAATATTGCATACAAGCGCGGTGCTTTTCACAGTGGTGAAATTCGCGGGCGTTGCCTACCTTCTCTATCTGGCATGGCAGGCGCTGCGCTCGGATGGTGCTTTGGCCATTCAGCCCAATCGCAGTCGTGACGCCGACTGGCGGATCGCGCGACGCGGTGCCTTGATCAATATCCTGAACCCGAAGCTGTCGATTTTCTTCCTCGCGCTGCTGCCGCCATTCCTTTCCGGCGACACGGCGACCGCGACAAGTGAAATGGTGGCAATGGGCGCAGTCTTTATGGCGATGACCTTTGCAGTGTTTGTGGCCTACGGTATTTTTGCCGCCGCAGCGCGAGACTATCTGCTTCAAAGCGAACGCGTCATGACGTGGCTAAACCGCAGTTTTGCCGCGATTTTTGCCGCTCTTGCAGGACGGCTGGCACTGGAACGGGCATGAGCATTCCCCGCGCGCCGCTTTTGTTGGGGCTTTCGGGCCTTCTGCCTTTTCTTTGGGGCGCCGCCACCCTGATGTCGGGCGATCTGGCCGCATGGGGAGTGCAGAATATCGGGCCAAGATTTGCGGGACCGTTCGTGTTGCTGCAATATGGCACGATCATACTGGCGTTTATGTCTGGTGTGCTTTGGGGTTTTGCCACGCGTGCCACCGGAGAGGTGGCCGCATTTGGATACGGATTGTCGGTCTTGCCTGCACTCTGGGCCTTCTTCACGGTGGGTGGCGGACCGGGAAGCTCGGCCGTTTACCTGATTGCAGGGTTTGTTGGACTACTGGCGTTGGATTGGCATTTCTGGCGCCTGCAACTTGCCCCGGAATGGTGGATGCGATTGCGTATACTTTTGACGGTGGTGGTCGTGTCCTGCTTGAGTCTATTAGTGGTGAGATGACGGATAAAGAAACACTCAATGCCTACGCGGCAAAGGCTCAGGACTATGCCAAACGGTTTACGTCCTCCAAGCCGGATTTGCATCTTGCCGCCTTCATGCTGGCCGTCCCGAGTGAGGGGCGTGTGCTGGATCTGGGGTGCGGGACCGGGCGATCTACTGCGTTCATGATCAAGGCTGGTCTGAAGGCGGATGCGTTGGATGCGTCTGCTGAGATGGCCGAGATTGCGCGCACGGAAAACAATGTCGATGTTCGGGTGGCCGGGTTTGAAACTCTGGATGCCGAAGGCGTTTACGACGGGGTGTATGCCAACTTTTCACTTCTGCATGCGACAAAAGACGAAATGCCTGAGCATCTTGCACGGATCTCGAAGGCTTTGGTTCCGGGCGGCTTCTTTCATATCGGCCTGAAAACCGGCACCGGAGAAAAGCGTGATAAGTTGGGACGTTTTTACGCCTACTACACGGACGCCGAGATCACCGGGTTGTTGGAAGATGCCGGGTTTGTTGTGATTGAACGTAGCTTCGGCGCCGATGCGGGGCTGGACGGAACCGTGGCACCATGGATCATCCTGCTGGCCGGGAAGGTCATATGACACTGACCCTCTATTCGATGCCATCGTCCGGTAACAGTTACAAACCGCGCTTGATGCTTGCGCTTCTGGGGCGCGAGTATCGGCATGTCGCGCTTGAATTCGAGACCCTGGAGTTGGCGCAAGCGCACGCGACCGGAACTTTGCCGATGGGAAAATTGCCGGTTTTGGTATTGGACGATGGGACAGCTCTCCCGGAGTCGAACGCAATCCTGTGCTATTTGGCAGAGGGCACAGACTGGCTGCCAAATGATCCATTGGAACGGGCGCGGGTTTTGGGCTGGATGTTCTTTGAACAAAACCGCCACGAAACGGTTATCGCCGTGCGCGCCGGAATACAGAAATACGCCAGCCGGGCACATCTGGCGACGCCTGAGCGGTTGGCCGAGCTTCTGGAAAGCGGCCACAGCGTGCTGCAGGTGATGGAAGACCATCTACGCGATCACGACTGGCTGGTTGGGGACCGCCCCAGCGTCGCGGATATCGCGCTTTATGCCTATACACACACGGCTGGATCGCAGGGCGGTTTCGACATGGAGCGGTTTCCCGCAATAAATAAATGGCTCGCACAAGTTGCAGCTCTGCCCGGGTATGTTGGTCTGAACGAGCTGCCGAAGTGACCGTGTTTTACGCTTTCACGGATGGAGCCTGCTCGGGCAACCCCGGTCCCGGCGGATGGGGCGCGCTGTTGCAGGCCAAAGATGGCGACGTTGTCGTGAAAGAGCGGCCGCTTTCGGGGGGCGAAGCCATGACCACCAATAACCGGATGGAGCTTTTGGCAGCTATCAACGCTCTGGAGGCTCTGGGTCGAGACACCGCAATCACGATCGTGACGGACTCGACCTATGTGAAAAACGGCGTGACAA
>JABDQU010000310.1 GCA_013042105.1 Boseongicola sp. | reverse complement strand
TGGGCTCGGAAGGCTGGTTTCGGGAATAGGTATTTTTGAAAGGGTGAAAGGGGCCGGGCGTTGCGCCTTTCAAGGTAACGGCGCGTTAACTTTAAATGAATATCAAATTGTTGCGGTACAGGCTGAGAAGCCGATGACCGCAAAGGGTGAAGCCCCGTTTTCCGGCTTGCTAGCCTGGAGGCGGGGTGGATCGCCTTTCAAATTCACCCTTTCTTAAATACCTCCGCGCGGAGCGCAAAAAATCATTCGTTGATCGACTTGCCTTGAATGCGCACGTCCTGAATGGCGCGGTCGTCGCCCATCATGATCGTTGGGAAGACTGCTTCCCAGATGGTCCCTGCGCGCGCGGCGCGTTGGGCGATGGCGGGTGTGGAGGCGAGGTCGAGGATGACGAGGTCTGCCTCAAAGCCCGCCTTTAGGGAGCCGATTTTGGTATCGAGGCGCAGCGCTTTGGCGGAGCCGGTGGTGGCGAGCCAGAGGAGTTCTGCGGGGTGGAGGGCGCGGCCTTTCAGTTGAGCGACCTCATAGGCGGCGGCCATGGTGCGCAGCATGGAAAAGGATGAGCCTCCGCCGGTGTCGGTGGCGAGGCCGATGGTCTGGCCTTCGCGCATGAGGCCGTCCATGTCGAACAGACCCGAGCCGATGAAGGTGTTGGAGGTCGGGCAGTGGACGAGGCTTGAGCCGCTTTCTTTAAGGCTGGCACGTTCGCGGTCTGTGAGGTGGATGGCGTGGCCGAAGAGGGCGCCGGGGCCGATGAGACCTGCGGCCTCATACGTGTCGAGGTAGTCGCGGGCTTCGGGGAAAAGCTCGTGGACCCAGGCGATTTCCTCGTGTTGTTCGCTGAGGTGGGTTTGCATCGGGCAGTCGGGGTGTTCGGCCCAGAGCGCGCCGAGCGCGGCCAGTTGCTCGCGGGTCGAGGTCGGTGAAAAGCGCGGGGTGATGGCGTAGATCAGGCGGTCCTGGCCGTGCCATTTTTCCAGCAGCGCTTTGCTGTCGTCGTAGGCAGATTGTGCGGTGTCAGTGAGGCCATCTGGGGCGTTCCGGTCCATGCAGGTTTTTCCTGCGATGGCGCGCAGGCCGCGAGATTTGGCTTCGTTGAAGTAGGCGTCGACGCTTTCGGGGTGGATTGTGGTGAAGCTGGTCGTGGTTGTCGTGCCGCTGGCAAGCGTGAGGTCGAAGTAGGTTTTCGCAATGTCCTTGGCGTAGGCCACGTTGGCGAATTTCATTTCTTCGGGGAAGGTGTAGCCGTTCAGCCAGTCGATCAGACGTTTGCCCCAACTGGCGATCATGGCGGTTTGAGGGTAGTGGGCGTGGGCGTCGATGAAGCCGGGCAGGATAAGTCCTTCGCCGTAGTCGGTGACGTCCGCATGAGGGTGGTCGCGCCGCAGATCGTCGGCTGTGCCGGTGGCCGTGATTTGCCCGTTTTCGATCAGAACTCCGCCGCGCACGTCGTGGTTTGCGGTCTCGATGCCGTCGTGAAACGGATTTGCCTCAAAGTTGAGCGTTTGGCCAATCAGCAGTGTTTCGTTAGTCATCTCGGCCTCGTAGTGTGGCGGAACTTGCGAAAAAGGGTCGTCTCTGTTCTCTAGCGTAGTGAATAGGTTATTTCACCCCACGGTCCGCGCGAAGGTGTTTCAAAAATGAACGATCAGACTGAGACAATTGAGCGACCCGAAGACGAGACCGAGGACGACTATGCTTTGCGCAACCGGGTTGTTGCGGCGGCGGTTCAGGCCACGAATGCAGGCGATCGTGCACGGCTTCTGGAGGTTTTTGAGCCGCTTCATCCGGCGGACATTGCTGACCTGCTGGAGCAGGTAGGTCTAGAGGATCGCACGCGTATCCTGCAACTCGCGGGCGATTACATCGACGGTGAGATCCTGTCGGAGATCGATGAAGATATCCGCGATGGGGTGGTCGAGATTCTTGAGCCGACGGTCCTTGCGGACGCGGTGCGGGAACTTGAGTCGGACGACGTTGTCGACATTCTGGAGGACCTAGGGGACGAGCAACAGGAAGCCGTTCTTGAGGCTTTGGATGTTGTGGACCGGATCGCGGTTGAGCAGGCGCTGGCCTATCCGGAGTTTTCCGCTGGTCGTCTGATGCAGCGCGAGGTGGTGATTGCGCCGGAGCATTGGTCGGTTGGGGATGCGATTGACCACATGCGGGCGCAGGACGATTTGCCGGAGCAGTTTTATCACGTGGTTCTGGTCGATCCGCGTCATCGCCCGACGGCTTATGTGACGCTTGGACGGCTGATGTCGTCGCCTCGGGATGTGTTGCTCAGCGCGATCACCGAAGACAGTTTTCGCACCTTTGATGCGGTCGAGGACGAGGGCGACGTGGCTTATGCGTTTAACCAGTATCACCTGATCACGGCGCCGGTTGTGGATGAGGACGGGCGTCTGGTGGGCGTGATCACCATCGATGACGCGATGGCGGTTCTGGATGAAGAGCACGAGGAAGACGTTTTGCGTCTTGGTGGTGTGGGTGATGAGAGCCTGTCGAACTCGACGCTTGAGATTGTGAAGCGGCGTTTTCCGTGGCTGGGGATCAATCTTGCGACGGCGATTTTGGCGTCGATTGTGATCTCGATTTTCGAAGATGTTTTGCAGGCGGTTGTGGCTTTGGCGGTGTTGATGCCGATTGTCGCATCGATGGGCGGGAACGCCGGGACGCAGTCGATGACGGTGGCGGTGCGGGCTTTGGCGACGCGCGACCTTACGGGGTCGAACGCGTGGCGGGTTGTGCGTCGTGAGGCGGTGGCGGGCTTGCTGAATGGTTTGATTTTCGCGGTTGTGATGGGGATCGTTGGATTGATCTGGTTCGGGTCGCCGGCGATTGGTGCAGTGATCGCGGTGGCGATGGTGGTGAATTTGCTGGTTGCGGGATTGTCTGGGGTTTTGGTGCCCTTGGCCTTGGATAAGGCGGGGATTGATCCGGCTTTGGCGTCGGGGACGTTTGTGACGACTGTGACGGATGTCGTTGGGTTCTTTGCGTTTTTGGGCTTGGCCAGTTGGGTTCTGCTATGAGCGACAAGACGGCATTGCGCAAAGTGGCGCGCGATGCGCGGGCAGCGGTTCATGGGGTGGTTGATCCGGCTCCGGCATTGGCGAACCTGGAAAAGGTTCTTGGCGAAACCGTGGGACGGGTGTCGTTTTACTGGCCGATCCGCACCGAGATTGATCCGCGTGCATTGCTGGAAAAGCTCAGCGGGCAGCGCAAGGTTTGTTTGCCGGTGACGACGGGATTCAAGCCGCTGATCTTTCGGGAGTGGTCGCCGGGGGCTGAGATGATTGCGGATAGTTTCGGGGTCGAGGTGCCAGCGGAGGATTGCCGGGTGATCCCTGAGGTGCTGGTGGTGCCGCTTTTGGCGTTTGATGCGCGGGGGCATCGGCTTGGATATGGGGCCGGGCATTATGACCGGACACTGGACAAACTGCGCCCGCGTGGTCCTGTGACGGCCGTGGGGTTTGCCTATGAGGCGCAGCTTGTCGACACCTTGCCGATTGAACCAACGGATGAGCCTTTGGATGTGATTGTCACCGAGGCGGGTATTCGGCGGTTTTGACGGTGCTTGCTTTGTTTCTGGCCCAAGGGTAGGGCGAAGGCATGCGTATTCTTTATCTTGGCGATGTTGTTGGACGGTCCGGGCGGACGGCGATCCGTGAGCGGTTGAAGCCTCTGCGTGAACGGCTTCGGGCCGATTTTGTGGTGGTGAATGGTGAGAACGCCACTTCGGGGGCCGGGCTTTCTGGGGATCATGCGAAGATATTGTTGGACGCGGGCGCGGATGTGATCACGCTTGGAGATCATGCCTTTGATCAGAAGGACATGCTGACCCATATCGAGCGCGAACGTCGGATTATCCGGCCCGTGAACTTCGCCAAGCAAGCGCCGGGTGTTGGCTCGCGGGTGTTTGAGGCTCCGGGTGGGCGGAAGGTTCTGGTGGCTCAGGTGTTGGGGCAGGTGTTCATGAAGCGGGCGTTTGATGATCCGTTTTCGGCCGTTGATAATATCCTGCGCACGCACCCTTTGGGCGGCATGGTGCAGGCGATTGTGGTCGATGTGCATTGCGAGGCCACCAGCGAGAAGATGGGTATGGGCCATTTCTGCGATGGGCGGGCCAGCATGGTTGTGGGATCGCATACGCATGTGCCGACGGGGGATGCTCAGATCTTACCCGGCGGCACGGCGTTTCAGGCGGATGCGGGCATGTGCGGCGATTACAACTCGGTTATCGGCATGGACAAGGCCGAACCATTGCGCCGGTTTGTGACTGGCATGGGCAAGGGGCGGTTTGAGCCTGCGAGTGGCGAGGCGACGTTGTCGGGGCTGTTTGTGGTGACGGATGACCGCACGGGCAAGGCGACCGATGTGCAGATGATCCGCGATGGCGGGCGCCTGCAGGCGTCGGGACCCGAGTGAAAGATCGTCTCTTTCTGATTTTCTGTCTGGCCGTCATGGGGGCGGGATGGGGCGCGACCCAGCCTTTGGCGAAGATCGCTGTGAGCGAAGGGTATCGCCATATCGGGCTGGTGTTCTGGCAATTAGCTATCGGCGCTTTGGTCATGGGGTTGATCCAGACGGTGCGGGGG
>JABDQU010000304.1 GCA_013042105.1 Boseongicola sp. | reverse complement strand
GATCAACGTGATCGCCTTCTCGAAATCGCTGACAAATGCCCGGTCCATCGCACTCTGGAACGCGGAGCTTCGGTGGAAACCGTTTTGGCAGACACCTGACTTTCGGCTTCATCCTTTCAAAAATACCTCGGGGGACGCGCGCCAGCGCGGGGGGCAGAGCCCCCTCCCCAGATGGAACACACGCGCCTCGGAAAAAAATTGACCAAATGGTCAATCTTGATTAATGGCTCAGTCCATGCAACGCTTTTCGCACCCATAATCGCCAGGCCGCCGCCATGACCACGACAACCGCTTCCGCCACAAAGACGCCGCTTGCGCACTTGCCGCAAGTTCACGAACCGCGCAATCCAGGCACGGCCCTTGATCTTGATCGCATTGCGACTTTGCAGGCCAATACTTCAGCGATCGAACGTCGTGCGGCGACTTTGCCCGGGCGGCGCTCGGTGAAGAAAGAGTATCAGGCTGCCTGGCTGTTGAGGGCCATCACGCTGATCGACCTCACAACACTTTCGGGCGACGACACCGAAGGCCGCGTCCGTCGCTTGTGCGCCAAGGCCGCCAACCCCGTGCGCGAGGATCTTCTAAAAGCGCTTGGCATGGGGCCGATCACAACTGGCGCTGTGTGCGTCTATCACGAAATGATCCCGACAGCGGTCGCCGCGTTGCAAGGCACTGGTATTCCTGTCGCCGCGGTCTCGACGGGGTTTCCTGCTGGTCTGTCACCTTTTCATCTGCGCCTTGCCGAGATCGAGGAAAGCGTCAAAGCCGGTGCCAAGGAAATCGACATCGTGATCTCTCGGCGGCACGTCCTGACGCAGAACTGGCAGGCGCTCTACGACGAAATGAAAGCCTTCCGTGCCGCCTGTGGGGACGCGCATGTCAAAGCGATCCTCGCCACGGGGGAGCTTGGCACATTGAGAAATGTCGCGCGCGCAAGCTGGGTTTGCATGATGGCGGGCGCCGATTTCATCAAGACCTCTACCGGCAAGGAAAGCGTCAATGCGACCCTGCCGGTCAGCCTGACAATGATCCGTGCCATTCGCGCCTATCACGAGGCCACAGGATTTCGCGTTGGATATAAGCCCGCCGGTGGCATCTCGAAGGCAAAGGACGCGGTGACCTATCTGACGCTGATAAAGGACGAACTGGGTGACCGCTGGCTCAGACCGGACCTGTTCCGCTTTGGAGCTTCAAGCCTTCTTGGCGACATCGAGCGCCAGCTGGAGCACCATGTCACGGGCCGCTACTCGGCCGCAAACCGACACGCGATTGGATAGCAAATGCTGGATCTTCGACCAAGCTGCGAATGTTGCGATCGCGCGCTGCCGCCCGAAAGCCCGGACGCGATGATCTGTTCGTTCGAATGCACTTTTTGTTGCGATTGCGTCGCTGACAAGTTGAACGGCCTTTGCCCGAACTGCGGTGGCGCTTTTGTGCCCCGCCCCATTCGGCCCATCGACAAACTGGCGCGGTTTCCGGCATCGACCAAACGCGTTTTCAAACCTGAAGGATGTGACGCATGAACGTCCGCGAGATTTTCGAAACGATGGACTATGGCCCTGCCCCCGAGGACGCCGCACAGGCGATGGCCTGGCTTGACAGCCACAAGCGCACCTTCGGTCAGTTCATCAATGGTCAGTGGACCAAGCCTGCCCGCATGTTCCCTTCAAAGAACCCGGCCAATGGTGAAACGCTTGCCAAGGTCAGTCAGGCGAACGCCAGCGACATTGACAAGGCTGTTGCCGCCGCCCGCAAGGCGCAAAAGTCCTGGGCCAAGGATGCGAAAGCACGTGCGCGCGTGCTCTACGCTCTTGCGCGTCTTGTGCAAAAGCAGTCGCGTCTTTTCGCGACCCTCGAAACGCTCGACAATGGCAAGCCGATCCGGGAAAGCCGCGACATCGATATCCCGCTTGTCGTCCGACATTTCTATTATCACGCGGGCATGGCGCAGCTCATGGACGAAGAACTGCCGGACCGCGAAGCGCTTGGTGTTTGCGGCCAGATCATTCCGTGGAACTTCCCGCTCTTGATGCTGGCATGGAAGATCGCTCCGGCTTTGGCGATGGGCAACACTGTGGTTCTGAAGCCGGCCGAGTATACCTCGCTTACCGCGCTTTTGTTCGCAGATCTGGCGCGCGAAGCAGGCGTTCCCCCCGGTGTCTTGAATATCGTGACTGGCGACGGCGCAACCGGCGAAGCGATTGTCAAACACAGCGACATCGACAAGATCGCGTTCACAGGATCGACATCGGTGGGCCGAATTATTCGGTCACAGACAGCAGGTTCCGGAAAGAAGCTCACTTTGGAGTTGGGCGGAAAATCCCCTTACATCGTCTTTGACGACGCGGATATCGAAAGCGCCATTGAGGGTCTTGTGGACGCGATCTGGTTCAATCAGGGACAAGTCTGCTGCGCCGGATCACGGCTCTTGGTGCAGGAAGGCATTGCCGATGCTTTCTACACGGCCCTGAAGGCGCGGATGGACAAGTTGCGGGTCGGTGATCCGATGGACAAATGCATCGACGTGGGCGCAGTGGTCGATCCTGTGCAGTTAGAGACAATCACGGGTCTGGTCTCGCAAAGCGCGGGCGACATTTATCACGCCGCCTGCGAGATGCCGGAAACGGGCTGCTTTTATCCGCCGACGCTGATCACCGGATTGTCGACGGCCGACAAG
>JABDQU010000295.1 GCA_013042105.1 Boseongicola sp. | reverse complement strand
GCGATGCCGGAATCGACGATGGTCTATGTGACGCACGATCAGGTTGAGGCGATGACTTTGGCCAGCCGCATCGTCGTTTTGGCCGGTGGCGGTATTGCGCAGGTCGGCAGCCCGCTGGAGCTTTATGAGCGCCCCGAGAACGAATTCGTGGCGCAGTTCATCGGCTCGCCTGCAATGAACCTGCTTCCGGGCAAGATCACCGGAACCGGTGAGCAGACGACCGTGGAAGTTGCAGGTGGCGGTATCGCCGTTTCAAACTATCCGTCGCTGCCCGAAGACATGGGCAAGGACGTCAATATCGGCGTGCGGCCTGAGGATTTCGTGGCAATCGAAGAAGGGCAGCAGCGTATCTACAAAGGCAAGGTGAACATCACTGAAGCCCTTGGTGAGGTAACGTTGCTTTACTTTGAGCCACAGGGCGACGCGGATCCGGTGATCGGCAAGCTGGCCGGTATCCACAAAGAGCTACGCGGTAATGAGGTTGAGCTGACGGCTGATCCGGCGAAGGTTCATGTCTTTATGAACACCCAGTCGCTTCTGTATCGCGACAAAGAGATCAAAGAGATCGCAACAAAGGCGCACTAACTCACTCACGGTAAATGCGCAGGAAAGGCCCCGCTTTTGGCGGGGTCTTTTCTTTTGGGAAGCGTCAGCGCCGGTCAATGGCGATCTGTTTGCCGTTCCAAGCCCCCGAGAACGACAGCACGGCCAGTCGGGTGAACGAGCCGCGCGCGATGTCTTCGTGCTCTTTTACTTTCATGGACGTTCGGTGCGGATCCTCGCGATAGGCAAAACGCATCATCGCGGCTTCATCCTCCCAGAGCGTCAAGGTCGAGCCATCAAGGTTTTGATTATCCGCGAGAATTTGCGCTTCGAATAGCAGACCGGGCTGGTCACTCACGATTCTGCGGATGGCGTGGTTGCCTTTGCCGAACGCAATCGCACCTTCACCCATTTTTGCAAAAGCCAGCGAAGTGACGACGAAAACCGGGCTGCCTTTCTTGGGGCGCGGGGACAGGTCGAGGGCCAGCGGCGCAGGCGTGGTGGACTGCCAGTTAACGTCACCATGACTGGCGTAGGGCGCAAGCAAGCCAGCAACGTGTTCGCGGGCCTTGGTGATCAGCGGGATGTCCGAGGTATACGCGTGCAAATAGGCCTCCGCCGACGCGCGGTCCGGCCACATCGTCAGCCACGAGCGGATGCGGCGATGACGTCTGGGAAGGCCTGTGTCTTGCCAGTCAACATCTGTGCCGGTGAGTTCAATCAGGGCATTGTCCGCTTTGGATCCAATGTCTTCGTCGGCAGCAAGGTCAAAATCAAAACCTGCTGAGATGATCGTGGCAAAATTGGGCATTGGGGCTCCGTCGTCTGGGATGGCCTTTGCCGAGGCTCGCGGACCCTGCGCAATCTGTCAATCGGACTGTGCGCAGAAGGGGGCCTTGACGACGGGGCTGGATCGAATTTTCGATTGCATCGCCCGCCGGTATGAGGTGACCTGCAGGAAACAAAGAACAGGAACATATCCAATGCCAGTCCCTTCAAATCCGATCAAAGCAGGCCTGAAAGACGGAAACCGTCAGATGGGTCTTTGGATCGCACTTGGCCATCCGACGTCTGCAGAGATTGCCTCGAAGGCCGGGTTTGATTTTTGTCTGATCGACGGGGAACACGCGCCAAACGATATTCCCCTTGTGCTGGACCAAGTGCGCGCGATTGGCTGTGGCACAGCGGCAGCGGCGGCGCGGGTTCCGGTCGGCGAGACGTGGATTATCAAGCAATATCTGGACCTTGGCATTCAGACGCTTGTGGTGCCGATGATCGACACACCCGAGCAAGCCCGTGAAACCGTGCGCGCGACGCGCTATCCGCCAGCAGGCAATCGCGGGGTTGGCGCGGCGATGGCGCGGGCATCTAACTTTGGCGAGATCGCGGATGTGACGACCACGGCGAACGATGAGATTTGTTTGTTCGTGCAGACGGAAAGCAACAAGTCGGTCGAGAATATTGACGCGATTGCAAATACAGATGGCGTCGACGGTGTATTCATCGGACCTGCGGATCTGGCGGCTGATATGGGCCTGCCGGGTCAGACCGGGCATCCGGATGTGCAGGCGTCGGTGAAGCATTGCTTTGAACGTATTCACGCAGCGGGCAAGAAAGTTGGGATTATCGCCTTTGATGACCGCCAGGTGCGGGCTTACGTCGACAATGGCGCGAATTTCGTGGCAGTCGGTGGGGATACCTCGCTTTTAGGCAAGGCGATCCGGGGGGCTGCAGCCTTTGCAGGGGAACTTCGCGACCTTTGAGGCGCAAAATATAGCCTGTTTTTGTCGCAGTGGCACAAATAGGGCTTTCCGAATGGTCAAACCCATGCGATAGGCAACTGCCAAACGAACCCTCCCGAGGAGTGAACCCATGGAGATTCGCGAGGCCCTGACCTTCGACGATGTTTTGCTAGTTCCCGGCGCGTCCAGCGTGCTGCCGTCGACCGCGGATACCCGCACGATGGTGACGAAATCGATCGCGATGAACATTCCGCTTTTGAGTTCCGCGATGGACACTGTAACCGAGGCGCGCATGGCGATTGCCATGGCACAGGCGGGTGGGATCGGTGTTATTCACCGCAACCTTGATGTGGAAGAGCAAGCCCGCGAAGTGCGGCGTGTGAAGCGGTTTGAAAGCGGGATTGTCTATAACCCGATTACGCTAACGCCCGATCAGACACTGGCGGACGCCAAAGCGCTTCAGGCGCGGTATAATGTGACGGGCTTTCCGGTCGTGGACGGCTCGGGCCGTGTCGTTGGTATCGTGACGAACCGGGACATGCGCTTTGCGCCGGACGACAAGACGCCGGTGTCTGTGATGATGACCTCGGACGATCTGGCGATCCTGACCGAGCCTGCGGATCTGGAAGAAGCGCGCAGTCTGATGCAGGCGCGGCGGATTGAGAAGCTGTTGGTCACAGACGGGCAGGGGGTTTTGACCGGGCTGTTGACGCTGAAGGACAGCGAGCAGGCCGTGTTGAACCCACAGGCTTGCAAGGATCAGCTTGGTCGCCTTCGTGTGGCGGCGGCGACCACGGTGGGTGACGCAGGTTTTGAGCGCTCCGAAGCGCTGGTCGATAGTGGCGTCGATATTATTGTGATTGATACCGCGCATGGTCACTCGGAAGGGGTGGCCCATGCGGTGACGCGGGCCAAGTCGATCTCGAACGAAGTGCAGATCATCGCGGGCAATGTGGCGACCGCCGAAGGGGCGAAAGCGCTGATTGATGCGGGCGCGGATGCGGTGAAAGTCGGGATTGGCCCCGGATCCATCTGCACAACGCGCATGGTCGCTGGTGTAGGTGTGCCACAGTTAACGGCCATCATGGACGCGGTCCGGGGAGCCGGAGACGTGCCCGTGATTGCGGACGGTGGGATCAAATATTCGGGTGATTTTGCCAAGGCAATCGCTGCGGGAGCGTCCTGTGCAATGGTCGGTTCGATGATTGCCGGCACGGACGAAAGCCCGGGAGAAGTCATTCTATATCAAGGGCGTAGCTTTAAAAGCTACCGTGGAATGGGCTCGCTCGGGGCGATGGCGCGAGGGTCAGCTGACCGCTACTTCCAGAAGGACGCTGCAAGCGACAAACTGGTGCCCGAAGGGATCGAAGGTCAGGTGCCGTATAAGGGGTCCGCGTCTGCTGTGGTGCATCAGTTGATTGGTGGTTTGCGCGCGGCAATGGGCTACACAGGTTGCGAAACCGTTGAAAATATGCGAAAAAACTGTTCGTTCGTGCGAATAACTGGCGCAGGCCTCAAAGAGAGCCATGTTCATGACGTCCAGATCACGCGCGAAAGCCCGAATTACCGGTTTGGTCAATAGGGTCTGAGGCAACATTGGGCAGGCGTTTTCCGGGGTGGAGGGCGCTGTATTTGTGCGAGTGTTGCGAGGGGTCATGGCTGAACGGGCGACTGAACCGGAAACGGGTCATAACGAAGTAGTAGATTTGAACAACGATGCGCGCTGGCAAGCGCGTCTCGCAGAAGCGCGGGCGCGTCGGGCGGAGGCTCTGAAGCTTAAGGGTTTGGAAGACAAGCCCAAGCGCGCGCCTCGAAAACCGTGGGAAGATGAAGCCAACACGGCGCTGGAAGCGGAGAAGCACCAGCGCGCGTTGGACGACAAAGGTCTGGATTTCCACGACCGCATGAATGCCTTGCAAAAGGTGCTGAAGGACAACGCGCCCGAGCCTGACGCGACGCCGGATGTCGCGCCCAAGATGCGCAACTGGTCGCCTGAAATTGAGGGCCCAACGGTGGACGCAACGCCTGCGGTTTCGGCACCGTCCGAGCCCTTTGTGCCTGAGGTCGACAAGAACGAACCGCCGGTGGACAGTTTATTTGACGATCCAGCGTTCCAGGCGCCAGAGCCTGAAGACCACGAAGACAAAGAACCGGAATACGTGCCGCTTGTGGCGCTGGTGGATCCGCTTCCCCCAAGGCAGACCAAGCAGAATTCGCGGCCCTGGCTGGACGCGGTAGAGCCAGAGGTCAGCGCCCCACAGGTCGAACCCGAGGTCGCAACCGTTGAAACCAAAGCCAAGTCAGGCGGCATGCCGTTCGCTCTGGGCGTTGGTCTGGTGGCCTTGGTTGCCATGCCGTTCTTCCATTTGCTGCCGCCCATCCTGCGCGGACCGGAAGCCCCCGCGGCCCCGGTCTTTGGACTGCAACCTGCCTTTGGCATTACGGCCGCCATGGTCGAATTTCCAAGTCCGACGCAATCGGGTGAGTTCGTGCCGCAAAGCTCTGTTGCGCCGTCGGGTCCGCTGGTCCTGAGCGATACAAGCCCGCCGGAATTTGCGCGCGCCATGCCGTCGATTGCTGCAGCGCCTGAAATCGAAGTCTTTGTCATGCCAAAGGTTTCCACGACGCTGGATGTGGATGTAACAACTTTCGGGCGGGCGGCTTTGTCGCCACTGTCGGTCACGCAAGCTATGTGGGAGACGCAAGCCAGGGCCAATGTGTCTGCGGGTCGGTTGCCGGGGGTGCTTGCGCCTGTTGCAGCCTCAAGTCTGACACCTAAGTCACGCCCCTGACGCTTGCGCAAGAGCGCGCCTTTTGACACACCCGAGGTCAGTGATCCCAGACAAAGGCCAACGGCATGACTCCGGCAGCACGCGTTCAGGCGGCGATTGATATTCTCGACGATATCGGATCGGGACTCCCCGTCGAAAAGGCCTTGACCGGTTGGGGGCGACGCAGTCGGTTTGCCGGTTCCAAAGATCGCGCAGCGGTTCGGGATCACGTTTTCGGAGTGATGCGGTGCAAGCGGTCGTTTGGCTGGCTTGGCGGTGGGACGAACGGACGTTCCTTGATGCTGGGTGCGATCAGGGACGCCGAAATTGATCCGGAAACACTGTTTAATGGAGTAGGACACGGCCCCGCCGCTTTGAGCGAGGCCGAGATTGCGTCAGGGGCGGGTTTAAAGGACGCCCCCGATCCTGTGCGTCTTGATGTGCCGGATTGGCTATGGCCCGCGTTGGAGGGCAGTCTGGGAGGTCGTGCCGAGGCGGTGTTAACGCTTTTGCGGTCCCGCGCGCCGGTTCATTTGCGGGTAAACACGCTTGTTACAGACCGCGAGGCGCTGTTGGCAGACCTGGCGCGTCACGGTCACGACGCGCACGCGCTTGCATTGACGCCAACCGGCGTTGAAGTTGCCGGTGCGCCGAGAGGTTTGGCAACGCTTTCGTCTTTCATGGACGGTTGGTTTGAAATGCAGGATGGCGCATCGCAGGCGGTTGTGGATCGTCTTTCGCATTTGATCACAGGTGGCGACGTTCTTGATTATTGTGCGGGTGGCGGCGGCAAATCTTTGGCCATGGCGGCCTACAAACCCAAACGGTTGGTTGCGCATGACGGCGACCCCCGGCGCATGTCGCATTTGCCTGAGAGGGCGAGGCGTTCCGGGGTTGAAATCGAGTTGATTTCAAAGGTGTCCGAGCAGTTTGATATTGTTTTGTGCGATGCACCCTGCTCGGGCAGCGGAGCCTGGCGGCGACAGCCTGCTTCAAAATGGGAGCTGAGCGCAGAAAGGTTAACGGCGCTCAGCGATTTGCAGTTTGAAATTCTGAGCGAGGCGCAGGCCCATGTGCGGCCAGATGGTCATTTGGCCTATGCGACCTGTTCCTTGCTGGACAGCGAAAACGATAAAACGATCGACAGATTTCTCTTGGCCAATCCTGACTGGCAAAGTGTTGACCGGCTGCGACTGACACCGCTGGACGGTGGAGATGGTTTCTATCTGAATGTCTTAAGACGAACTTAAGCCAGATTTCTTAAGCTTTTCCCGCCGCTGTTAAGGAATGGTTAGTTATTTTTGACCACCCTCTTCCTATAGGATTCGTGATCAGGAAGCAGCGTGGCAGAGACGACGACACCAGACGGCGACCCGCCTTTTTTGTCGGTGCAGACGGTTCGACCATTTCCCTTGATCGTCCTGTCGGCTTTGACGCTTGCGCTTGCACTTGCCGGCCCACCCGGGGCCGCGGCAATCGGCGCACTTGGGGCCGGAGCGGGCTTGGTGGCCGCTGCCGTGATCTTATGGGCGCTGGCAATCCGAGACTCCGTAATACATCGAAAGCGCGGACGTGGTCTGCATCAAGAGGCCCAATACGAGCCCGCGCCGGTCCTTATCGGCGACCTCTCGGGAGGGATGTCTTACGCAAATTCCGCGGCCGTCTCAGCGCTTGGATTGGGCGCATCAAATCCTTCCTCTATATCCGACGCACTTGCCAGCTTTCTTGCGGATCCGCATGGCGTTACCAATCGGATTTTGCGCCAGGCTGAGCGACTTGGGGACGCGCAAGAGGACATCTCGACAGCAGATAGCTATTTGCGTCTGCGAGCCCGAAAATATGATCAGTAAAGCATTGTTTGGCGCATAGAAATATTTCCAAAGTGGTATGATGACACGACAGAACAACCGGTCGATTTCCCCGCTCCACCATCCGAAAATCAGATCAAGTCCGCGGCTCAAAATACCGACGAAACGCGTCTGCCTCCGATAGTAGATATCTTTGACGAATTGCCGGTGCCGATCCTGAAAATCGCGGTGGATGGCGGAATTATTTCTGCGAATGCTTCGGCGCGCAGACTGCTTTCGTTGGACGGAGATGATCTCCCACCGTTATATGATCTGGTCGAAGGTATGGGCCGCTCTATCGCGGAATGGTTAACAGACGCGGCCAACGGCCGCGGTTTATTGAAGACCGAATTCGTGCGCGCCGTTCGACCCGGGCAGGAGCTGTTCTTGCAGATATCGCTCGGGCGAATTGAGGACAACGGCCGGGTTGAACTAATCGGTGTTCTGAACGATGCAACCGAGTTGAAGTCTCTTGAGGCTCAATTCGTCCAGAGCCAGAAAATGCAAGCAATTGGGCAGCTTGCGGGTGGTGTGGCACATGATTTCAACAATCTCCTCACCGCGATTAGTGGCCATTGCGATTTGCTTTTGTTGCGCCACGACGAAGGGGATCCAGAATACATGGATCTGATGCAAATCGCGCAAAACGCCAACCGTGCGGCCAGCCTTGTTGGTCAGCTTTTGGCGTTTTCTCGCAAGCAAAACCTTAAGCTTCAACCGCTGGATCTGCGTGACACGATGTCGGACCTGACGCATCTGTTGAACTGGCTTGTGGGCGAAAAAATCACGCTTGAATTGAATATTGCGCATTCCGACAAAGTCATTCGCGCCGACCGACGGCAATTTGAACAGGTGATCATGAACCTGGTGGTGAATGCACGGGATGCCATGCCAAGCGGCGGGGTCATTGAAATTGACGTCGAGCCGCGAAGACTGACCGAACCGCTTTTGCGTGAACGTGCGGATTTGCCCCCGGGTGATTACATCGTCATCAAGGTCAAAGACAACGGTACGGGAATTGCGCCAGACAAGCTGCCGAAGATATTTGAGCCTTTCTTCACCACCAAAAAGACTGGTGAGGGCACTGGGCTGGGCCTGTCAACGGCCTATGGCATCGTGAAGCAGACCGGCGGCTTTATCTTTGCCGAGAGCACCCCGAATGAAGGTTCGCTGTTCTCGCTTTTCTTTCCGGCTCATGCGCGAACGGTCGAGGTCAAGAAGGAGATTAAGACCAGAGATGAGAAAATAACTTCCGGATATGGCGGTGGCGTTGTTCTTCTTGTTGAAGACGAGGCACCCGTGCGCGCTTTTGCGTCGCGTGCGCTACGAATGCGCGGGCATACAGTGCTTGAAGCCGAGAATGCCGAGATCGCGCTGGAGACGTTGGCGAATCCTGACCTGAAGGTCGATATCTTCGTCACGGACGTGATTATGCCTGGGCTGGACGGGCCGACATGGGTCAAGAAAGCCCTTGAGACGCGACCCGACACACGCGTTGTTTTTGTTTCGGGATACGCCGAAGAGAGCCTGGCGGAAAACCAGATGCGGGTGCCGAACTCGGTCTTCTTGCCAAAACCGTTTTCCCTCAATCAGTTAACCAATGTCGTGCATGACCAGCTACAATAATACCGCCAAAACACGGCTCACAGTAACCTCTCCTTAACCTCCTACTTCGATACAGATTGAATAAAGTTGTTGTAATGTTCTCTTTTTGATCTCATACAGACGGTCAAGAACAAGAAGAGAACATGAGCATCGTTGCCGCGCGTGCGCGGCTGTGAAATAAGGATACAGGACAAATGGCAGCGGCAGAACTTCTTAAAATGACGGACAAAAAAGCAAGCGACAAAGCCAAGGCACTGGATTCGGCCTTGGCTCAGATTGAGCGCCAGTTTGGCAAAGGCTCAATCATGAAGCTTGGCGGCGAAAACGCGCTGCCCGAAATCGAATCGACATCAACCGGATCGCTTGGACTGGACATTGCGCTTGGCATTGGTGGTTTGCCGAAGGGGCGGATCGTTGAGATTTATGGCCCTGAATCGTCCGGCAAAACCACTCTGACTCTGCACAGTGTCGCGGAAGAACAAAAGAAGGGTGGTGTCTGTGCCTTTGTCGACGCGGAACACGCGCTTGACCCGCAGTACGCTAAGAAACTGGGCGTTAACCTTGATGAACTTTTGATCTCGCAGCCCGACACAGGTGAGCAGGCCCTCGAGATTGTTGACACTCTGGTGCGTTCGGGTGCTGTCAGCATGGTCGTCGTGGACTCGGTTGCTGCGCTGACGCCGAAATCCGAGCTTGAAGGCGATATGGGCGATAGCGCGGTTGGCGTGCATGCCCGCCTGATGAGTCAGGCGATGCGCAAACTAACCGGATCCATCGCACGTTCGAATTGCATGGTTGTGTTTATCAACCAGATTCGGATGAAAATCGGTGTTATGTTTGGCTCGCCCGAGACGACGACAGGTGGTAACGCACTGAAGTTCTATTCCTCCGTGCGTCTAGATATCCGCCGTATCGGAGCGATCAAGGACCGTGACGAAGTGGTTGGAAATGCGACCCGTGTAAAAGTCGTCAAAAATAAAGTGGCGCCGCCGTTTAAGCAGGTTGAATTCGACATCATGTATGGCGAAGGCATTTCGAAAACCGGTGAGTTGCTGGATCTTGGCGTCAAGGCCGGCGTGGTCGAAAAATCTGGCTCATGGTTTAGCTATGGCGACGAACGGATCGGGCAGGGACGTGAGAATGCCAAGAGCTTTCTCAAAGAGAACACCGATATCGCCTGGGCCATTGAGGATCAGATCCGTGCGGCACACGGCCTTGATTTTGACGAGCCAAAAGCGGTCAAAGATGATCCTGCCGACGATGATGACGGTCTGATCGAAGCCTGAGTTTGAGTGATTTTGAGAAAAGGGCTGCGGGAGGTTTCCGCAGCCTTTTTTATTTTGACATGGTGCCTTTGGCGTCGGGATTATGGTTCCGCCGGGGATATTTTTACCAAAAAGAAGCCGACGTCCCCAGATGAGAGACGTCGGCGCGAAGAGAAAACCCTTCTTCTTGGACGGTCATCGGCTTCCCAGCCTGTTCCGCACCCTCTTCATGCACGAAACGACCTTTCTTTTTGGTAAAAATATCCCCGCCGGAGGCAAAGAATCAGTTTCCGGACCATCGACACACTGACGAGCCAATTGAAATAGCACCCGGCTGGATCACTTCCGCGTAGACCCCGCCATGACCTCTGACGGCGGAATACCCGCCGTTCCCAAAGGCTTCCTCCATACGCGAACAAGGCGGGCAGGGGCCGTGGATAAGTAAGATGCATTCGCCGATCTGAACCCTTGTTTTGCGAAGCGCCAGAAGGTTGATGCCTGAAACAACAAGGTTTCGGCGGAGTTTAGCGGGGTCCACTGCAGCAATCCCAAGGAGCGCAGAAATTACCGGTAGGTGTTCGGCTTGAACGAGGGTCACGGCCCGTTTTCCAGCAGAAGCATGATCACCGGCCAGCCCATTGTTGGAGATGATGACCGAACTGGGTTGGCCGACTTCGGCACGACGCAGGGGGCGCAGGAATATGCTTTCAATCCGCCCCGGAAGTGCATGACGCGCCATCATGGCGCCGAGTTCACCTGAGATCAATCCGCGGTCTCGATCACCATAAGCTCACGCTCAGATGCCATCTTGGCGATCTTTACGGCCTCTTGGTATCTCGGATCGTTATAGGCGGCTTCAGCAGCTTCGATGCTTGGAAAGCGCGCGACAACGTTGCGCGTACGTTCGCGTCCTTCGAATTGAATGAATTTGCCTCCACGCGCAATGAATGTTCCGCCATGCTCGGGGATGACGACTGAGGCAACGTCAACATACTCCGCGTATTTGGTGGCATCCGTCACATCAACATGCGCGATCCATAGTGCTGCCATTTAACCCTCCAATTGCTTTTTCGCCGCCAGAATGGCCGCCTCTGCATTCTCGACCGAGGCACCTCCGCCCTGCGCCATGTCAGGACGCCCGCCGCCGCCTTTGCCGCCAAGTTCAACGACAGCTGCACGCACCAGATCAACGGCGGAGATCTTGTCAACAAGATCGGCCGTCACACCTGCTGCGACGGCGGCTTTACCACCGGTATCCGCAATCAGGACGACCACACCGGTTTCAAGCCGGTTTTTGTGGTCATCAATAAGGCCGGGCAGGTCTTTTCCCGTAACACCTGTCAGAACTTGCGCAATGACTTTTATCCCGTTTACGCTATCTGCGACTTGCGCGGCCCCGTTTGCACCCATCGCCACTTGCCGCCGCAGGTCAGCGACTTCAGCGGCCAGGGCTTTGCGCTCGTCCTGAAGCGCCTTCACACGGTCGACAACGTCAGCGGGTTGCGCTTTCAGAGCGTCGGCCACTTCAGCGAGGCGGTGGTCCTGATCGGTGAGATAATCAAACGCCGCTTGCCCGGTGAGTGCCTCGATGCGCCGGACACCGGCCGCCGAAGCGCTGTCACCCAAGGTGACGAAGACGCCGATGTCGCCGGTGCGGTTCACATGCGTGCCGCCGCACAGTTCGATTGAATAGGTGTTGCCGTCCGCGCCTTTGCCAGTGTCAGCGTGCCCCATCGATACGACGCGCACTTCATCGCCGTATTTTTCTCCAAACAGTGCCTGGGCACCGATGCTCCGGGCTTCGTCCGGTGTCATCACCCGCGTTTCGACAGGGGCGTTCTGTCGGATAAAGGCGTTCACGTCCGCCTCGACCTGCTTCAATTCCTCAAGGCTCAGTGCCTTGTTATGGCTAAAGTCAAAACGCAGGCGATCTGGCGCGTTCAAAGATCCCCGCTGGGCGACATGGTCGCCGAGGGTTTGACGCAGGGATTCATGCAACAAATGTGTGCCGGAATGGTTTGCGCGGATCGCCCCGCGGCGGGCATGGCTAACTTCCAGTTGCACGGCATCACCCACTTTAAGTGTGCCGGTTTCTGCATTGAAATGATGGCCGAAAACGGAACCGCCAGCGAAACGCTGGGTGTCTGAGATGGTCCCGCCGTGGTCGTGGTGTTCTAGGTTGCGCAAGAAGCCTTGATCGCCAACCTGTCCGCCACTTTCGCCGTAAAAAGGCGTCTGATTGACGATCACCCAACCGCTTGATCCGGGCTCCAGCGCATCGACCGTTTCTGAGCCATCAACAATCGCCAGCACCACGCCTTCGGCAAGTTCGGTATCATAGCCCAGAAACTCGGTCGCCCCGTGGCTTTCGGCCAAATCAAACCAGATGGTGGCGTCTTTGGTTTCCCCAGACCCCGCCCAGGCGGCGCGCGCCTTGGCTTTTTGTTCTGCCATCGCGGCGTCAAATCCTTCGGTGTCCACCGACAGGCCTTTTTCCCGCAAAGCGTCCTGCGTCAGATCGAGAGGAAATCCAAATGTGTCATACAGCTTGAAAGCCGAAGCACCGGGCAGGTCCGCGCCTTCGGGCAATTTGTCCAATTCGTCGTCCAAAAGCCGCAAGCCTCGGTCCAACGTCTCAAGAAACCGCGTCTCTTCCAGTTTCAGCGTTTCTTCGATCATCGACTGTGCGCGTCCCAATTCCGGGTATGCCTGGCCCATTTCACGGACCAACGCGCTGACCAGCCGATGCATGACCGGATCGGAAGCCCCAAGAAGATGTGCATGCCGCATGGCGCGACGCATGATGCGGCGCAGGACATAGCCTCGGCCTTCGTTTGATGGCATGACACCATCGGCGATCAGGAAGGAGGTCGAGCGCAAATGGTCCGCGATCACGCGGTGATGGACCTTTCCCGGACCGTCGGGATCCGTCGAGATCGCGTTCGCTGTCGCCTCAATCAGTGAACGCATGAGGTCGGTGTCATAGTTATCATGCTTGCCCTGAAGCAAAGCCCCCACGCGCTCCAACCCCATGCCTGTGTCGATCGACTGCGCCGCCAACTCCTTGCGCGAGCCGTCTTCGAACTGCTCAAACTGCATGAAAACGAGGTTCCAGATCTCGATAAACCGGTCGCCGTCTTCATCCGCACTGCCGGGAGGGCCTCCCCAGATGTGATCACCGTGATCGTAGAAAATTTCCGAAGATGGACCACAAGGTCCCGTCGGACCCATCATCCAGAAGTTGTCATCCGTTGCGATGCGAATGATCCGGTCGTCTGAAAGACCCGCATACTTTTTCCAGATCGCGGCCGCTTCGTCGTCGTCGTGATATACGGTGACCAGCAGCTTTGATTTGTCGATCCCGAAATCGCGTGTCAGCAGGTCCCAGGCAAAGGGAATGGCCTCTTCCTTGAAATAATCGCCGAACGAAAAGTTGCCCAGCATTTCAAAGAACGTGTGGTGGCGTGCCGTATAGCCGACATTATCAAGGTCATTATGCTTGCCGCCGGCGCGCACACAGCGCTGCGAGGTCGTCGCGCGTGTATAGTCGCGATGCTCGACGCCTGTGAACAGGTTCTTGAATTGCACCATGCCCGAGTTCACGAACATCAGTGTCGGATCATTGCGCGGCACAAGCGGCGAGCTATCGACGATCCTATGTCCGTTTTTTTCGAACGAATTCAAAAAGGTTGAGCGGATCTCGTTCAGACTGGACATAAGTGACCTCAAAGTTGTCAGGCGTCCGCCGGAATACCGCGATCTGCAAAAGCCGTAAAGCACCGAAAAGCCCGATAGGGTGTCGCTGCACCACTTTCTTTTTGGCTAAAATATCCCCGCCGGAGGCCGGGCCGCCGCGTAAGCGGCGGGCCGAAGGCTCGGCGCATTCCTCAGACAGTTACACCACGGGCCGCGCGTTTGCGCTCATGCGGGTCCAGATGTCGCTTGCGAAGTCGAATGGCGTTTGGTGTCACCTCAACCAGTTCATCGTCGTCGATATAGGCAATCGCCTGTTCCAGCGACATGGTGATGGGGGTCGTCAGGCGCACTGCTTCATCGGTTCCCGAGGCCCGCACATTGGTCAGCTTCTTGCCCTTCAACGGGTTCACTTCGAGGTCGTTCTCGCGCGAATGCTCGCCGATAATCATACCCTGATATAGCTGCTCCTGCGCGCCGATGAACATCCGGCCTCGGTCTTCGAGGTTGAACAGCGCATAAGCCACCGACACACCGTCTTCCATCGAGATCAACACACCTGCACGCCGTCCCGGAATTGCCCCTTTGTAGGGCGCCCAGCCGTGAAACACCCGGTTCAAAACACCGGTGCCACGCGTGTCGGTCATGAACTCGCCGTGATAGCCGATCAGGCCGCGCGACGGGATCAGAGCGATGATCCGCGTCTTGCCCGCGCCTGCCGGCTTCATTTCGGACAGCTCACCGCGACGCGGTCCGGTCAGTTTTTCAATCACCGCCCCGGTGTAATCATCGTCCACATCAATCGTGACTTCTTCGATGGGTTCGTGCTGCACACCGTCGATGTCGCGCATCAGAACTTGCGGGCGCGAGATCGAAAGCTCAAACCCTTCGCGCCGCATGTTTTCGATCAAGACACCCATTTGCAATTCGCCACGGCCCGACACTTCAAAAGCTTCGCCGCCGGGCGTGTCCGTGATCTTGATCGCGACGTTTGTTTCGGCTTCTTTCATCAGTCGGTCGCGAATGACGCGCGACTGCACTTTCTTGCCGTCACGCCCCGCAAGCGGGCTGTCATTGATGCCAAATGTGACGGAAATCGTCGGTGGATCAATGGGTTGCGCGGGCAAGGGGGTGTCCACCGCCAATGCGGCAATCGTGTCGGCCACAGTCGCCTTTGACATCCCAGCAATCGAGACAATATCGCCTGCCGAGGCTTCTTCGATGGGTTGTTGCGCCAGCCCGCGGAAAGCGAGGATTTTCGACACCCGGAATTGCTCGATCTTTTCGCCAAGACGGCTGATCGCTTGAACCGTGGCGCCAGTCTTGAGTTTTCCGGTCTCGATGCGGCCCGTCAAAAGGCGCCCCAGATAGGGATCAGCGCTCAATGTGGTTGCCAACATGCTGAAATCGCTGTCGGTCGCGGCCTGCTGGCGCGGATGCGGCACGTGGTTCACG